>CAYNVR010000127.1:0-3939 GCA_964400715.1 uncultured Sulfurimonas sp. | reverse complement strand
CTCTTTTTTAAACCAACCTCCCATCTGTATGTTTGTGTTTCCACCAAGAAGAGGGTAGAGGTTGTAGTTTTCATACTGTTCTCTCCAAAGTTTTAGGCCATCTCCAAATATCATCCACGAGTTTATCTCCTCTGCGGTAAAACCAAATGGTAAACCACTGTAAAGTGAAAAAGCTGAATTTTTACCTTTCCAGTAATATGGTCCAGAGTGAAAGGCATCTATCTGTCCACTACTTGTTGCATCAAAAACAGCAAGAGCTGGAACAAGAACATTTTTTGGGTATATTTTTATATCTAACGAGCCAAAACTTATCTGTTTAACTCTTTGGGCAAATTTTTCTACACCTGTTCCCATTATGGGAAAGTGGGCTGGCCAAGATGTTGCAAGTTTTATGGTTGTTTTTTTGTTGTGGTTTATGTTTACATTTTTTGTATTGTTGTTTTTTTCTGGATGTTTTGAATAATCTATGGCTTGTCTGTTGTTGTCATTACATCCCGTTGTTGCTAATGCAACAGATGTTAGTGTTGCTGTTGTTATAAAATCTCTACGATTCATTTTATATAGTTCCTATTAAAATAAAGTTGGTTGTTGGTTAGTTGTTTTTATGTTGTTGAGTATAGATTTGTCTTTATCAAAAACAAGAGCGAAATTATACTCTTCATTTTTTAATAGATTGAAAATATCTTCATCTTTTTCATATAAAAAGTAGTTTTTTGATATGGTTTTAAAAATTTTTGGTACAAGGTAGATTGTTTTACCCCAAGAAGCATTTTTTTCTAGAAACTCTATCTCTTTTTGAAAAAGTCTTATATCTTTTTCAAAAATAACAACCATCTGTGTTGAACCAAAATCTTTGATTTGCAGTTTTTTGTTTATAAATAAAGCTTCAAAATGGTTTTGGATATTTATTTTTTTTAGTCTAAAACCTATTTTTAGGTTTGTAAGAAGTGTTAAAATATTTAAAAGGTTATCTAAAAATAGTGGTGAAAGAGGTTGTCTTTCATAAAAAACACCATCATATATAAATGAAGTTTCAAATAGTGTTTGTTCAACTATTTTTACTAGTTTTTTTTCATATTTTGGCAACTCTTTTACATCTGCAAAAATATCACTACATGTAAGCTCATTTGAAAATATCACATTCCCTTTTAATGGAAGGTTCCAAAGGGTTTTAAAAGAGCTTTTTATATCTTCATCTATTACTGTAAAAGCTGAACCAGTGTTGATTTGTTTAGCTATTTGTAGTGTTACTTCGTTACAATGAAATGCTACTATTTTTAACTCTACAATTTTAAATCTTATAAGTTTTTTGATAGCTTCATCTAAATTTTCAACTTTTATCCAAGCTATTTCGCTATCTGTTATCTGTGTTGGTTTGTCAAACACTATCCCATAGGCACCATTTAGTATGGCAGTTTCTATCTCTTCTTCACAAAAAGCTATAAAAAGGTCACCCCTTTTTACACTCTTTGCGTCAAGGACAATATCTTCAAAGATAGTTACAAATGGGTTGTTTACAACTTTCCCATAAGTAAGAGCTACAACATTTTCAAGTCTCATCCAATCGGTGTTCCAGACTTTTTAGGTTTTTCAGGTCTAACCAAAGCAAGACCATCTTCATCTTTTGCTGCTAAAAGCATACCCTCACTAACCATTCCCATAAGTTTTGCTGGTTTTAGGTTTGCTACAACACAAATTTGAGTGTTTAGTAAATCTTGTGGAGAGTAAAACTCTTTTATACCAGCTATAATCTGGCGAGGTTTGTCTTCACCTAAATCTACTTGAAGTTTTAGAAGTTTTTTACTTTTTGGAACTTCCTCTGCTTCAACAACAGTTCCAACTTTTAGAGATGTTTCAAAAAACTGTCCTATCTCTATGAGGTTGTCTTCTTCTTTTTTTGTTTCCTCTTGTTTAACCTCTTTTTTAGGTTCTGTTTGTGAAGGTGTGTTTTCTTCCATAAGAGGTTCCTCTATACGAGGGAAAAGAGGTGGGATTTTTTTGATATTAAATACTTTTAAAAGATTTTTCTCCACTACTAAGTCTTTGTAGCTGTTTGTGTCTATGACAAAGTCAAGAGCATCTGCTACTTTGTTTGTAGTATCTGGCATAACAGGGTGTAGCATAACACTTGCTTTTGCTAAAATGTTCGCAACCAAAGCAACTGTTGCGAGAGCTTCATCTTCTTGATTGTTTTTCATCTTAACCCACGGCTCATACTCTTGTATGACACCATTTCCTATGTTAAAAAGTTTCCAAAGCTCATCTAAATATCTGTGAGTTTGAAACTTTTCCATATACTGGTTTAGAGAGTCTAAGATAGTGTTTACCTCATCTATCTCTTTTTGGTGGTATTTTAAAACATCTTTGCTGTTTATCTCAAAGTTACTGTATTTACCACTCATACCTATAACACGGTTTAGAAGGTTTCCAAGGTCGTTACTAAGTTCTGAATTTATTCTATCTATGAAAGCTTTTTGAGAAAAATCCCCATCTTGACCAAATGGAACTTCACGAAGCATAAAGTATCTAAGGTTTTCCACACCATAAACATCAGCAACCTCTTTTGGAGAGATAACATTCCCCTTAGATTTACTCATCTTTTCACCATCTCTTGTCCACCAACCATGAGCTGCTATATGTTTTGGAAGTGGCATATCAAGACTCATAAGAAAAGCTGGCCAGTAGATAGCATGAAATCTTAAAATATCTTTACCAACAAAGTGAACATTTGCAGGCCAAAAGTCCATATTTTTCTCATCATCTCCATAACCAAGAGCTGTTACATAGTTTAGCAAAGCATCAAGCCAAACATACATAACATGTTTGTCATCATTTAAACTCTCAGGCATCTTTACACCCCAGCTAAAAGATGTTCTTGTAACAGAGAGGTCTCTTAGTCCACCTTTTACAAAGTTTATAACCTCATTTGCACGGGAACGAGGCATAATAAACTCAGGATTTTGCTCATAAAACTCTAAAAGTTTTGTTTCGTAGTTAGATAGTTTAAAAAAGTAACTCTCCTCTTTTACAACACTTGTAGTTCTACCACAGTCTGGACAAAACTCACCATCTACAAGTTGTGTTTGTGGAAAAAAAGTTTCACAACTTACACAGTAGTGACCTTCATAAAAATCTTTATATATATCACCTTTTTCAAACATCTTTTCAAAAGCTTTTTGAACACCTTTTTTGTGTTCTTCATCTGTTGTTCTTATAAATTTGTCATAACTTATGCCAAACTCATCCCAAAGATTTTTAAAAGTAGCACTTATCTCATCTGCAAACTCTTGTGTAGGTTTGTTATGTTTTTTCGCAGATTCTTCTATCTTTTGACCGTGTTCATCTGTTCCAGTTAGAAAAAAAGTTTTTTCACCTTTTAGTCTTTCATATCTTGCCATAGAATCAGCTATGAAAGTTGTATAGGCATGACCTATATGAGCCTCTCCGTTTACATAGTATATGGGTGTTGTTATATATTTACTCAATTTATTTTCCTAATTTTTTTTGTATTTTATCTAAAAGATATTTAAAACTCAAAACCACCAGTAGCACCTTTGCTCATAGAGTTATAAACAGCTTTTACATACTCATCTCTTAGTTCACATTGTAAAAACTCTTTACATGTAGAACAGCTTGAAAGTGAGTTTTTTGTTTGGCACTCTTTTAGTTGAGCCAACATCTTTTCAAGATATAGCTCAAACTTGTCTTTATCTTGCATTTTTAGCATAAACCTCTTTAACTTTTGCTATCTCGTATTTTGAACCAAAAAAGCATGGTGAAGTGTCGTGTATGTGTTTACAATCTAACTCTAAAAGGTCATTTTGTCCATCTATAGCTTCACCACCAGCTGTTTTATAAACAAATGCGAAAGGAAATACCTCAAAAAGTTTTCTTAGTTTACCATCTGGTTTGTCGCTTGTAGCAGGGTAGCTAAAAAGT
>CAYNVR010000126.1:0-3946 GCA_964400715.1 uncultured Sulfurimonas sp. | reverse complement strand
TTACACTCTCTTATGCTTTAAAAAATGTAGATAGTGTAATAAGTGTAGATGATGAAGAGATAGCAAGTGCTATGCTTTACCTTTTAGAAAAACAAAAACTTGTTGTAGAGGGTGCTGGTAGTGTTGGTGTGGCTGCATTGTTACACGATAAACTAACACACTTAAAAGGTAAAAAAGTTGTCATAGTGTTAAGTGGTGGAAATGTAGATGTTACACTTTTATCTGTCATTATAGAAAAAGGTTTACTAAAATCTGGCAGAAAAATGAAACTAACAGTTACACTTGTGGACAAACCTGGTTCTTTGATGAGATTTACAGAGATTTTAAAAGAGTTAAATGCTAACATAGTGCATATAGCATACGATAGAACTTCTATATCGCTTGATTATGGTGATGCAAATGTAACTGTACATGTAGAAACAAAAGGGCATGAACATCAACAAGAGATTAAGCAAGTTCTTAAACATGAGGGATATTTAAGAGAGTAAAATGAAGCCAATAAAGCATACAAATATAAGTGAACCAATAGTTAGCATAAAGATACTTAATGATAAAACTATTGTTGTTGTAGATAAAAATACAACTGTTAGGTACTACGACAAGGAAGATTTTAGTTTAAAAAATGGTTTTAAAGCTAAAATTACCCATCAGAGGTACAAAACGAAGGTTGTTGAGTTTAGCAATGATGGTGAACACTTTGCTGTGCTTAGTGCAGATTGTAGAGAATCTAGGCTTTACAACACAAAAACAAAAAAGATGAGAGCAAAAGTTGGTCGTCATCAGGGTGAAGTTTCTTGTGTTGGGATTGAACCAAATGGTAGATATATGTTCTCTTGTGGTGATGATGGAAAAACTTTTGTTGTGGATATAAAAAGTGGTAAGTTGGCTTTTACTCTCCCACCACATGCAGATACCATAAATGATATTGTTTTTACAAAAAATTCACAATGGATAGCAACAGCGAGTTACGATAGAAAGGTGTCTATATATAACTTAGCTATGATGACTCCAAAACACAAAATAAAAGTTGGTTCAGCACCAGTTATGAAGGTTTGTTTTTTAACAAAGCACAGATTTTTTTGTGTGGACAACAGAAGTAGTGGTTCTGTTTTTGATATTTACAGTGGAAAAGCTTTAAAAAGATTACAAGGTATTCACGATGATGTTCGCTCTGCTGTTTCTACCGCAGATGGACAATTTTTATTTTTAGGAACAAATCTTGGATATGTTTTAGTGTATGAACTTGAAAATTATGAACTGTTGGCTCGTAGCTATATAAAATTAAAAACAGCTGTTGCTTGTTTGGAATTTGATGAAGAGTATCAAACACTTATTTTGGGAACAGAGAGTGGAGATATATATTTTTATGATATTTACGATGGAGTTCACGATTTAAAAAATTATCTTCAAACAAAAAGATATGCTTTAATTGAGAAAAAGTTGGAAGAAAATCCTATTTTGGCTTATACAAAAGTTTATAATATGTTGGAGTCAATATGGGAAAAAACTTTTGAACAAGCTAAAAAACTTCTTGAATCTGGACAAAAACAAAAAGCTATGGCAGTTTTGAAAGGTTTTACAGAGATACCATCTAAAAACTCTCTAATCCAAAGAGTTTTAAAAGATTATGGAGAGTTTGAAAAATTTGCAAACTTTGTAAGGGAGGGTAAACTTCCTTTGGCTTACTCTATGGTACAAACACATCCGTTGTACAAGGAAACAAGACTTTATAAACAGATAGAAGAACAATGGAAAAAAACATTTTTAGCTGCTAGAAAATATGCACTTGACCCAAGAGGTATGGATAGAGCAAAAGAGATACTAAAACCATACCGTGGAGTTAGTGAAAAAACCAAGTTTATACAAGAGCTTATGACAGAGGGTGAAGTGTATAAAAGGTTTAAAAATGCAATGGGTAAAAAAGATTTTAAACTTGTATTTGATTTAGTTAAAAAATACCCATTTTTAAGAGAGTTTCCAGAGTATGATACACTCATAAACTATGCAGATTCACTCTACATAAAAGCTCAAAAACTTATACAGGCTGGGGAGACTGTTGGTGCTTTAAAATTTTTAAGAATTTTAAGAAGTTTTAGCGGTTATGAAGATGAAGTTGAAGCTCTTATGAAAGAGATAGAGAACAAAAAAGAGTTCTTTGATGCAGTTGAAAATGAAGATATGGCAACAGCTTATAACATTTTAGATGAAAATGAGGAGCTACAAGATACACCAGCAGGTAGAAAACTTCAAGAAAAATGGCAAGCAGATTTAGACTTGGCTGGTACTTATGCCTCTGCATGTGACATAGAAGGGGTAAAACAAACTCTTGAACCATATATGAAGATAAGCTCAAAATATATGGCAATAGCAACTGTTTTTAGTTGGTGTTATATGATGCAACTTGAACAGGCTATAAGGGAAAAAAGGTCAAGACAAGATATAGAACACGGCATTAAAAACCATATTTTAGCTTTTGGTCTTCAAGACCAGATAGTAAGTTTTTTTAATATTTTTAAAAAATACTACCCAGACACAAAACTAAACATAGAACTCCAACCAAAGGGCTCACTAAAAATGTGGAGACCATCTATGATAGTTGATTCTATTTTAGATTAAGTTTTAAAACTTAATCTAAATCTTCATTTAACCTATATCATATATCTTTTTTTGTATAATGAGAAAATTTTTAAATATATAGGAGATTTTCATGCAAATTAGTGGCGCACAGATGGTCATTGAAGCTTTAATTGCTGAGGGTGTAGATACAGTTTTTGGCTACCCCGGTGGAGCAATTATGAATGTCTATGATGAGATTTATAAACAAGATAAATTTCAACACATTTTAACTCGTCATGAACAAGCAGCAGTGCATGCAGCAGAAGGATATTCTAAGGCTAGTGGCAAAGTGGGTGTCGCTATGATAACAAGTGGTCCTGGTTTTACAAATGCAGTTACAGGTTTAGCAGATGCTTATATGGATTCTATCCCGTTGGTTGTTATATCTGGTCAAGTTCCTATGAGTCTTATAGGGACAGATGCATTTCAAGAGATAGATGCTGTTGGTATATCTCGCTCATGCACGAAGCATAACTACCTTGTTACAGATGCAAGTGAGTTGCCTCGCATACTAAAAGAAGCTTTTTACATAGCATCAACAGGTCGTCCAGGTCCAGTGCATGTAGATATCCCAAAAGATGTAACAGCACAGATAGCTGAGTTTAACTATGACATAGAGGTGGAGTTAGAAACATACAAACCACATGTAAAGGGTAACCCTCGTCAAGTGAAAAAAGCTATGGAAGCTATGGCAGAGTCAAAAAGACCTCTTTTTTACCTTGGTGGTGGGATTATAAATGCAAATGCAAGTGATGATGTAAGAGAGTTAGTGCATAAAACAGGTATCCCTGCGGTTGAGACTTTTATGGCTCGTGGTGTTTTAGCACACGATGATGAGTTACTTGTTGGTATGCTTGGTATGCATGGTAGCTATGCTTCAAATATGGCTATGAGTGAGACAGACTTGGTTATAGCTCTTGGTGCAAGGTTTGATGACAGGGTTACAGGTAAACTAAGTGAGTTTGCAAAAAATGCAAAAGTTATACATGTAGATATAGACCCAGCAAGTATATCTAAACTTGTAAATGCCGATTTTCCAATAGTTGGTGATGTAAAAAATGTTGTAAAAGATATGCTTGAACTCTCAGATATAGTTGAGTCTAAAAGGTATCAGTCTTGGAGAGATACTATCAAAAACTTTGAAGAGTTACACCCTTTGACTTTTTATGAAGACAGTGACAAACTTAAACCTCAATGGGTTATAAAAAGAGTTGGTGAACTTCTTGGTGATAGTGCAAATATCTCAACAGATGTTGGACAACATCAGATGTGGACAGCACAGTTTTATCCATTTAGCAGACCTCGTCAGTTTATGAGTTCTGGTGGACTT
>CAYNVR010000125.1:0-3971 GCA_964400715.1 uncultured Sulfurimonas sp. | reverse complement strand
GTATTTTCATCTATTTTTTATTCCAATCAATATATTTTAAATTTGCATTTGCTAAAACACCAACACCTTCACTTCTACCTATAAAGCCAAGCTTTTCAGTTGTTGTTGCTTTTATGTTTACTTTTGAAACATCTACATGTAGAATTTTTGCTAGTGTTTTTCTCATGAGAGTTTTGTAGTTGCTAAGTCTTGGTTTTTGAGCAATTATTGTAACATCTACATTTATTATTTCAAATCCAAAATTGTGTATTTTTTTTACAACTTCTTTGAGTAGTTTTTTTGAGTCAATATTTTTAAATTTATCATCATTGTCTGGAAACATCATCCCAATGTCTCCCATACCACAAGCCCCAAGTAGGGCATCTATGAGTGAGTGTATTGCTACATCTCCATCGCTATGAGCTTTAAAAGTGTAGGGTGCTTCTACCTCTACACCACCTAAAAACAGGTTTTTTCCATCTTCAAATTCATGAACATCAAAACCGTTTCCACTTAAAATATGTTGTGATGGTTTTTTAAGGCACGGTAGTTTTTTTAAGTCATCTATAAAAGTTATCTTGTGGGCTTTTTTATCACCTTTTACAAAGTGTCTTGTTCCACCGTAGGCTACAATGGCACTACTTTCATCTGTAAATTGTTTTTTGTTTTTTAGGGCTTTTTTTAAAATTTTTGTTTTTGAGAGTTGTGGAGTTTGTATGAGTTTAACATCATCTCTGTTGATTGTTTCGTTTTGATACACAACAGTGTCTGAAACATTCAAAAAAGGAACTATACAATCTGCTTTTTCTTTTGCAGATACAATCCTTTTTAGCAGTTTTTTACTAACACAAGCTCGGGCAACATCAGAAACTAAAACATATTTAGAATCTACCTTCTCAACACCGTTTTTTAGTGATTCTTGCCTTGTGTTACCACCTACAACAAAATCAAACTCACCAAAAAATCTCATAAACTCTACATCATCTTTTGAAGAGACTATAATTATTTTTTTAAATAAACCACTTTTTTGAAACTTTTTTGCTACAAAATACCACAAAGGTTTATCTTCTACATGTAACCATTGTTTCTTTACATCTAGTCCAAAACGGCTAGAACTACCAGCAGCAAGTAAAATAAGTGTTAAATCTGACAAAAAAACTCCTAGAACAAATAAAGTGTTACGAAATTATACACTAAGAAAACTTTTTTTTCTATTATAGATTCTATTTAGATTTCTCATTTTTAGATATACTTTAACTAAAAATAGGAAGAGATTTGATAGGGATAGATTTGATTAAAACATCTAGAATGAACTCTTTAATGGAAAAGTTTGGAGACAAAGCTTTAAAGAGATTTCTTTGTGAAGATGAGATAAAACTTGTAAAAAATTATAAAACTGCGGCAGGTTTTTGGGCCATAAAAGAGGCTGTTTCAAAAGCATTGGGTGTTGGGATAGGTAAAGAGTGTTCCTTTTTAGATATAAAGATAGAAAAAACAAAAAAAGGTGCTCCTATTTTAAAGCTTTCAGAAAAACTTGTAAAAAATTTTCACATAAAAGACACAAGTGCTTCTATAACTCACGATGGTGAGTATGCAATAGCAGTAGTTGCCATAGAAAGAGTAAGTAAAGTTTAGTCATTTAGACTAAACACTCTTGACTTTGTTACTTTTTTTTTATAAAATCCCACTTGTAAATTTATAATTTTTAAAAAAGGAGTCATTTATGAATTTTAAACCATTAGGTAAAAGAGTTCTGGTTAAAAGACTGGAAGAAGAAAATGTAACAAGTAGTGGGATAATCATTCCTGACAATGCAAAGGAAAAACCTTCACAAGGTGAAGTTGTAGCAGTTAGCAGTGAAGTTAGCGAACTAAAAGAATCAGACAAAGTTGTTTTTGGAAAATACAGTGGAAATGAAGTTTCACTAAATGGTGAAAAGTATTTAGTTATAGATGTAGATGATATTTTTGGAATTATAGGATAAGGAGTTAGATATGGCAAAAGAGATAATTTTTTCAGATGATGCAAGAAACAAACTGGCTCGTGGTGTTGAAAAACTAACAGATGCAGTAAAAGTAACAATGGGGCCAAGAGGTCGTAATGTTTTAATCCAAAAATCTTATGGTAGCCCAGTTATCACAAAAGATGGTGTAAGTGCTGCTCGTGAAGTTGAACTTGCAGATAAACTTGAAGATATGGGTGCTGGTCTTGTAAAAGAGGTAGCAAGTAACACAGCAGATGAAGCTGGTGATGGAACAACAACAGCTACTGTTTTAGCAAATGCTATCTTTAAAGAGGGTCTTAGAAACATCACTGCTGGTGCAAACCCTGTTGAAGTAAAACGTGGTATGGACAAAGCTTGTGAAGCGATTTTAACAAACTTAAAAGCTAGTGCAAAAACTATCAAAGACAAAAATGAGATAGCTCAAGTTGCTACAATCTCGGCAAACTCAGATAGTGCAATTGGTGATATGATAGCAGAAGCTATGGAAAAAGTTGGTCAAGATGGTGTTATAACTGTTGAGGAAGCAAAAGGGATTGTTGATGAGCTTGATGTTGTTGAGGGTATGCAGTTTGACAGAGGTTACCTTAGCCCATATTTCATAACAAATACTGAAAAAATGACAGCTGAGATTGAAAACCCTTTCATACTTTTAGCAGATAGCAAAGTAAACTCTCTAAAAGATTTACTTCCAGTTTTAGAACAAGTTCAAAAAACTAACCGTCCATTACTTATAGTTGCAGAAGATGTAGAGGGTGAGGCTCTTTCAACTCTTGTTGTAAACAAACTTCGTGGTGTGTTAAATATCTCTGCTGTAAAAGCTCCTGGATTTGGTGACAGAAGAAAAGCTATGCTTCAAGATATAGCAGTTCTAACAGGTGGAACAGTTGTAAGTGAAGAAACAGGCCACACTCTTGAAGGAACAACTATCGATATGCTTGGTCAAGCTGCTCGTGTAGTGATTGATAAAGACAACACTGTTATAGTTGATGGTGCTGGTAGCCAAGAAGCTGTAAAAGCAAGAATCTCTGAGATAAAAACTCAAATAGAAGCTACAACAAGTGAATATGACAAAGAAAAACTTCAAGAAAGACTTGCAAAACTTAGTGGTGGTGTAGCAACTGAAACTGAGATGAAAGAGAAAAAAGACAGAGTAGATGATGCACTAAGTGCAACAAAAGCTGCTGTTGAAGAGGGGATTGTTATAGGTGGTGGAGCTGCACTTGTAAGAGCTGCTTCAAAGGTAAACTTAGACTTAGAAGGTGACCAAAAAATTGGCGCTGAGATAATCCTAAGAGCTGTAAAAGCACCTATAAAACAAATCTCTACAAATGCTGGTTATGATGCTGGTGTTGTTGTAAATGCGATAGAAAATGCTGAAAATGAAAACACTGGTTTCAATGCAGCAACAGGTGAATATGTAGATATGTTTGAAGCAGGTATCATCGACCCATTAAAAGTTGAAAGGGTTGCCCTAACAAATGCTACATCTGTTTCAAGCCTACTTCTAACAACAGAAGCAGCGATTTATGAACTACCAAAAGAGGAAACTCCTACACCGGATATGGGTGGAATGCCTCCACAAATGGGCGGAATGCCAGGAATGATGTAGTCATAAAACTCCCTTTTTAGGGGGTTTTACTTTCCCCTTTTAGCATAAAACTCTTTTTTATACTCTGCAAATCTATCTTCAAGTATAGCTTCTCTTATCTCTCTCATAAGGTTTAGGTAGTAGTAAAGGTTGTGAATAGTTGCTAAACGGAAGTAGCTAATCTCCCTTGCTCTAAAAAGATGGTTTAGATATGCACGAGAGTATGTCTTACATGTAGGGCAGTTACACTCACTATCTACTGGTGAGTTATCCTCTTTATATTTTGCACCTTTGATGTTTAGTTTTCCAAAAGATGTAAAAAGTGTTCCATTTCTTGCATTTCTTGTTGGCATAACACAGTCAAACATATCTATACCTCTCTCAATGTTTTCTATGAGG
>CAYNVR010000124.1:0-4000 GCA_964400715.1 uncultured Sulfurimonas sp. | reverse complement strand
CGTGCAAATGCTTTGTGGAATTTACCAAAAAGTGAGATAACAGATGAGGAATACAAAGATTTTTACAGCTCAATAGCTCACTCAAATGAAGAACCACTTGCTTGGATACACAACAAAGCAGAAGGGGCTATAGAATACACAACACTGTTTTATATCCCAAGTAAAGCTCCTATGGATTTATACAGAGTTGATTACCAAACAGGGATTAAACTCTACATCAACCGTGTTTTCATCACAGATGATGAAAAAGAGCTTATGCCAACATATCTTAGATTTTTAAGAGGGGTGATAGACTCAAAAGATTTACCTCTAAATGTTAGCCGTGAGATTTTACAGTCAAATGCGATTATGGCTAAGATAAGAAACTCATCTGTTAAAAAAGTGCTTAGTGAACTTTCTAAGATGATGAAAAAAGATAAAGAGAAGTATGATATTTTCTACAAAGAGTTTGGAAATGTTCTAAAAGAGGGACTTTATAACGACTTTGCAAACCGTGAGAAAATTTTAGAACTTTTACAATTCCATACTCTTAACTCAGATGAAGTTACAACTATCCAAGAGTTTGTTAAAAATGTAGATGAAGAGAAAAAAGAGATATACTACATAACTGGTAAAACAAGTGTAGATATGTTAAAAGCATCTCCTGCTCTTGAAAAGTTCAAAGCAAAAGGTATAGATGTTCTTATATTAAATGAGGAAGTAGATACTATAATCTTCCCGATGGTAACAGAGTATAAAGAGTATAAACTTGTTCATATCTCAGATGCTAAGTTTGAAGAGAGTGAAGATGAGAAAAAAGCAAAAGAGGAACTTGCAAAAAGTTTTGAACCACTTGTAAAAGAGTTCAAATCTACTCTTGGTGAAGCTGTAAAAGAGGTTGAGGTTACATCAGACTTGACAGACTCTCCTGTTGCTATAAAAGTAGATAAAGAGGACCCATCTTATATGATGGCACAGATGATGAAGCAAATGGGGCAAACATCAGAGATTCCAGAGATAGCACCTATTTTACAAATAAACCCTAACCACGAGCTTATGAAAAAACTAAAAGATAGCTCAGATGTAAACCTTGTTCAAGATGCTGCTTATGTTTTACTTGACCAAGCAAAACTTTTTGATGGGCAAGAGTTAAAAGATACAGCAGATTTTGTAACAAGACTTAACAGAATTATGACAAAAGCTTTATAACTATTTTTGTTTATGTGAGTGTTTTTGTAGCACTCACATAATTTTGTACTTTTTTCTATTTTTTGCCTTCCCTATTTTTTGATTTTTAGATAATCTTCTACTATGTTTAATCAAAGTAAGATAGAACAATACAAATACAAACCAGATGAAGCATTAGAAGCTCTGGGTTTAGATGAAGAACTTTTACATAACTTGTTGGTATCTTATGTAGAACAGGTTATAGATTCCATAGCTGTTTTTTTAGAGTATTTATCTGTGTTAGAAAATACTGCACAAAAAGATTTTGTACCATTAAGAGATTTGGCACACAAAAATTTAGGTGTTGCTAGAAACCTACATGTAAAAGATGCAGAATTTTATCTAAATGAGATTATGAAAAGTGAAGATTTGGTTTATTTAAGGGAGTGTGTAAAAAGTCTTAGTTACTCCTCTATAAAACTTAAACGAATGCTAGATGTTTCTTAGTACTCTTTTTTTCTCATTGACTCTGAGATTTTTTCTAGTTTTGTAGTTGGTCTTTTTATGATTTTATTGTTTTTATCATCTACTGGTAACACAAATGCTAAAAGTATAAAAATGAATGAAAATAAAATACCTGCAAGTACACTCAAAACCATTTTTAGTTTTATATCATCGCTCACTTTTACCCTTTTTATATTTGGTTTAAATCTAAAAGCAGATGAACCAAAACTTTTTTTACTAGATAGTATTATATCAAATTTTGAACTTAAATTTAAAACATCGAGATACACTTTTACATGTAAGCCTTATGCTATTTTGGGTGTAGATGATATTTCTCAAAACGATAAAGAGTGTTATGATGAGGTTTTGAAGTATTATAGTTTATATCCAAACGATTTTTATAAGGTTTATAAATTTTTAAAAGTTGAACAGATGTATCACATAGAGTTTAAAAATAATCAGTGCATTATCTATGTAAGAGGTCAAAAAACATTAACAGAGTTGTTATTAAGAGAGGGTCTTGCTGTTTTGGAACCACATTTTATGGACAGAGAGTTTGAAGCAAGATTTAAAAAGTCTCAACAGTTGGCAAAAGAGAAAGAAGTTGGTATTTACAGTGTAAATTTAAAACTAAAACAGTGCATCTACCAACTACATGTAAACCCTTAGTTGTCTTGTTTGTGTGTCATATATATCCAAAACTCTTTATGTGTAAGACCTTTGTCTAAAAAATAAAACTGTAAAATGGCCACACGGTAGAGTGTTACCAACATTTTTGCATAAGGTATAAAGAGTGTAAAGGCTACAAGTGGAGATTGTTCCTTGTCACCTTTTAGTTTCATCATATCTTGCATACCTATATTTTTTGTAAGATAGACTCCAAACATAATGGAAAATACAAAGTTCAGTATAAGTCCAAAAAGCATATATGCTACAAAATCTTGTTCATACATTCCAGCAATCATTTTTTTTAAAATCCTATGTTTAAATATATTTGTGATTTTATCTAAATATAACTTAAAAAGTAACAAATGAGTATTTCTTTAAAAAAATAAAACTGCTAAAAACTTTTTTTAAACAAGTTTATATTATACTAAGTACGAAATTACACACAAAAGGTATTTGTATGGAAACTAACCTCGTAATGGAGGGGATTAAATTTATGTTCTTAGGAATGGGAACAGTGTTCGTATTCCTTGGAATTTTGATAGCATGTATGAACATTATGTCATCTATCATAGATAAATTTTTTCCTGAACCAAAAGCACAAGATACTTCTTCTTCGAGTTCTGCACAAGCACAACCCGACAACAAAAAGATAGTAGCAGCTATTACAGCAGCTATTGCACATCATAGACAAGGGTAAGGATAGATATGGCTAAAAAATTTATAGATATAATGGATACAACTTTTAGAGATGGTTTTCAGTCTGTTTTTGGTGGTCGTGTACTGATGGACGATTTTTTTCCAGCAGTTGAAGCAGCTAAAACAGCAGGTATAACTCACTTTGAATTTGGTGGTGGTGCTAGATTTCAATCGCTTTACTTCTACTTAAAAGAAGATGCATTTGAGATGATGGATAAGTTCCGTAAAATTGTTGGTCCAGATGCAAACCTTCAAACATTGGCTCGTGGTGTAAACACAGTGATGTTAGATACAGGTTCAAAAGAGTTAATAGACTTACATGCAAAAATGTTTAAAAAGCATGGAACAACAACTATTAGAAACTTTGATGCTTTAAATGATGTAGAAAACCTAAAATACTCTGGTGAAAGGATAGCTCACCACGGTTTAAAACACGAAGTTGTTGTAACTATGATGGAACTTCCTCCTGGTTGTAGTGGTGCTCATGATGTTGAATTTTATGAGAAAACTCTTCGTGAGATTTTAGACAGTGGTATTCCATACGATAGTATTTGTTTTAAAGATGCAAGTGGAACATCAAACCCTCAAAAAGTTTTTGAAACTATTAAAATGGCTCGTAAACTTGTTGGTGAAGATACACATTTAAGACTACATACTCATGAGACTGCTGGTGTTTCTGTTGCTGCTTATATGGCTGCACTTGAAGCTGGTATAGATGGTATAGACTTAGCTGCTGCACCAGTTAGTGGTGGAACTTCTCAACCAGATATTCTTACGATGTTACATGCAACAAAAGGTATGAACTTTGACCTTGGTGGTTTAGAGATAGATAAAATTTTAACTTATGAAAAAGAGTTACAAGAGTGTTTGAGTGACTATTTTATGCCACCAGAAGCGACTATGGTTTCACCTATCATACCTTTTTCACCTATGCCAGGTGGTGCTTTAACTGCAAATACTCAGATGATGAGAGATAATGATATTT
>CAYNVR010000123.1:0-4008 GCA_964400715.1 uncultured Sulfurimonas sp. | reverse complement strand
GGAAATGTTGTAAGAGGTCCTGATGGATCAGGGCTTTTTGATACATTTATGGGCAAACCTAAAAAAGATCTTATTGAAAAACTTTCTCAAAAAGCAAAATTTATAATAGCTGTAGGTACTTGTGCATCTTTTGGTGGTTTTGGTTCACATGAAGATGAGATGGATGGTATAGGACTACAATTTCACCATGAAAATAAGGGTGGTTTTTTAGGAGCGGACTTTATTACAAAATCTGGCTATCCAGTTATAAATTTACCAGGTTGTCCAATACATCCCAAAACTTTAACTGTACTTATAGAAGAGATTGTAAATAATCTTGAAATTGAACTTACAAAACACAATAGTATTGATGAAGTATATAACTTTACGGTTCATCAAGGGTGTACTAGAAATGAATATCATGAGTACAAGATAGAAGAAAAAAACTTTGGTGAGAGAGGTTGTATGTTTTTTCATCTTGGTTGTAAAGGTCCAACAACAAATAGTGCTTGTAATAAATACCTTTGGAATGAAGTAAACTCAAAAACAAGAGCAGGTGTTCCGTGTTTTGGTTGTTCAAGAGCAGACTTCCCACAAGATTATCCATTTTTCAAAACACAAAATATAGTAGGAACTCCTATAGAATTACCAAAAGGTGTAGATAGAGCTCACTATCTTGCATATAAAGATATGGCAGCAGCAGCTGCACCAAAAAGATTAAAATTTAGAACTCAAAAGGTATAGTTTTGGTAAAAAAAGTAGTTGAACTTCAAATCCCACTAAACAGAGTTGAGGGTGATTTAGATATAAAAGTAAAGATAGAAGATGGCATTATAGTAGATGCGAAAAGTGTTGGTACTCTTTATCGTGGGTTTGAAAATATACTTCAAGGCAGAGACCCACTAGATGCTTTGGTTATGACACCTAGAGTTTGTGGGATATGTTCTATATCACATCTTAGTGCTTCTGTAAAAGCACTCGAAGATGCTTATGGCATCACCCCTCCAGCTCAAGCTATGAGACTTAGAAACCTCTCAATTATGTGTGAAAATCTTCAAAGTGATGTTAAGCAAGTATTTTTAATGTTTATGGCTGATTTTGCACATGCGTATTATAAAGATTATGATTTTTATGAAGTGGCTAAAAAACAGTATGAGCCTTTTAAAGGGGAAATTTCAAGAAGTTTACTAACTGCTACAAAAGATATACTGAAAATCATAGCTTACATTGGTGGGCAATGGCCACATACTTCGCATATGGTACCGGGTGGATTAAATGTTTTAGCAGAAGATTTGGAGATACTTCGTATAAAACATCTTATACAAAAGTTTCAAATGTGGTATGAAAATGAGGTCTTAAAATGCTCATTTGAGGAGTTTGAAAAGGTAAAAAGCATAAAAGAGTTTGATGCTTTTTGTGAAAAATATCCACAAAGTCATATAGCTATATTTTACGATATTGCTAATCAAACAAAACTTTTAGATAGTGGAACAACTGGTTATGGGTTTTTAAACTATGGTTGTATAGATAAGTCTGATGGCTCAACTGTTGTTCCTCAAGGGTACTTTGATACAAAACTTCATCCATTAAAGTTAGATAAGATTACAGAAGATGTAACATACTCTTGGTATGATGGAGATGTAGCAAATCCAATGGATGGAAAAACTAAACCAAATGTTAAAAAAGATGGAGCTTATTCTTTTACAAAAGCTCCACGATATGATGAAAAAGTGGTACAAACTGGACCACTTGGTGAAGAATTAGCACTTGAAAATGAGTTGTTTTTAGAGTTTTATAAAAAATACTCAGATAGCACTTTTTTAAGAGAGCTGGCTAGAATGTTAAGACCTATAAGATTTACAAAAACAATGCTTCAAGATGCAAATGAAGTTATACAAAATAAAAAAGAGCCACTTTATGTAAAACCAAAGATAAAACAAAATGCTCAAGGTATAGGCTTAACCCATGCAGCAAGAGGATGTTTGGGTCATTGGATAAAGATACGAAATGGTAGAATCTCAAACTATCAGATAATATCGCCAACAACTTATAATGGCTCACCAAAAGATAAAGATGGAAATCTTGGTGCTTGGGAAAAGGCACTTATAGGTGTTAGCATCAAAGATATAGATAACCCTATGGAGATGGGTCATATCATAAGAAGTTTTGACCCGTGTTTGGTGTGTACTGTGCATTTTATAGGCAAAGATAAGAAGATAACATTAAGAGTATGATAAAAATCATCTGTATAGGAAACCGTTTTGCATACCCTGATAATTTTGGGATACTTGTCTATGAAAAGTTAAAAAAGCTTGATTTGGATGGTATAGAGGTTATAGAGGGTGGAGTAGGTGGAGATAGCTTGGCTTTATATTTTGAAGATGATGCTAAGATTTTAATTGTGGATTATGCTTCTAAAGAGATGCCAAAGATAATGACAAATGATGATATTGAAAATTTGGCTATATCTGAGTACAACCATGCAAATGCTTTTTTATACTTTTTGACAACTGTTGAAAAAAAATATAAACTTTACCTTTGTAGTGATGAGTTTGATGAGAATGATTTGGAATTTTATATAAAAGATATTTTAGATACAACTAGGATTTTATGATGCAAGCAACAAAAGAGATGTTAAAAGATGAGATAAAAGCTCTAAAAAAAGCATCAGCATTACATGCAAGGTATTCTGTTTCTCAGTATAAAAATGTACTTAAAACATTAAATGAATTGGAAAAAGAGAAAGAATTTTTAGAAGAGAAAGTCAAACAAAGAACATCACATTTAGAAATAGAGATAGAAGAAAAAAAAGAGTTAACTCACAAACTAGAAAAAGTAGCAAAATATGACCAATTAACAGGACTTGCAAATCGCTACTTATTTTTAAATGAACTTCAGATTATTCAAGAAGAATCAGATCTTTTAAATCATCAATTTGCATTGCTTTTTATAGATTTGGATGGTTTTAAACTTGTAAATGATACTTATGGACATGAAGTTGGAGATATACTTTTACAAACTGTTGCAAATAGAATTAGGTCAGTCGTTAGAAAAGATGATATGGTAGCAAGGCTTGGTGGGGATGAATTTACTGTAATTTTAAGGGATGTAAATCAAAAAGACCAGATAGAAGCAATCTCGTTTAAAATTATTGGGATAATTAAAAAAGTGATTAAAATCGAATCATTAAATATCTATGTAGGTTCTAGTATAGGGATATATCTATATGAATTTGATGCACATCATCAAGATATAATTTCCAAAGCAGATATTGCTATGTATGAAGCTAAAAAAGCTGGAAAGGGTAAGCATATATTTTTTGATGATTATATGCAAAAGCAATTACAAGATATAACTCTTATAAAAAGTAAGATAAAAAATGCTCTGAAGAAAAATCAATTTATAAATCTTTATCAACCAGTTATAAGAAGTTTAGATTTGAAGATAAAAGGTGTTGAGGTTTTGATGAGATGGCAAGATGAAGATGAACTTATCTCTCCAGTAATTTTTATCCCTATACTGGAAGAGGATATTAACCTTATAAAAGATGTAACTTTTTGGCAAATAGAAGATACTATAAAAAAGATGGATAAGATAGATATAACTTTTGCTATCAATATATCTGTAAAATTACTAAATGATAATGATTTGATTGAAAAATTAAAACAATTAGAACAACAATACAGTTATGATAAAAAAAGAATATTTTTTGAAGTTACAGAAACTTCTTTATCAAATAATTTTGCTGTATCATCAAGAATATTAAAAGAGATAAAAAATTTGGGTTATAACTTGTCTCTTGATGATTTTGGTACTGGTTATTCGTCGTTAGCATATTTAAGAGAGTTCCCTTTTGATGTTATGAAAATTGATAAAAAGTTTTTAGATAATATTTTAAAATCACCTAAAGATAAAAAGCTTTTAGAAGCTATCATAAATATGGCTCAAATCTTAGATATGAAGATAGTTTTAGAGGGCATTGAAGAAAAAAAGCAGATAGATATGTTTGAAAAAAGTGAATTTATAAAA
>CAYNVR010000122.1:0-4079 GCA_964400715.1 uncultured Sulfurimonas sp. | reverse complement strand
GATAAAAATATGGCACACAAAACCAAAGCAAAAGGTTTGTTCTCTTTACTGACACCATCTTCAAGGTTTAAGATGATACAATCTGCTTCTAAGCTCTCTATCTTAGATAGATGTTTTATATTGTGACAAGACAACATCAAAACAGAGTGAAAGTTTTTTGTTTTGTTTAAAACTCTACATGTAGGTTTTGCCAACTGCTTTAAACCTTCCAAATCTCTTTGTTCATACAGTTTTTTTAAAGTTTCTAACACTACTTTTCCTTTTTATGTAGGTAAAGATAAAGAGCTTGTATCTCCCCATCTGTTAAAAAATATCTTGGCATACCTTTGTTTCTTTTGTTTAATGTTTTGTAAAAATCTTTGTAGCTTATCCCCCGTATATCTGAGCCACCAAAACTTTTTTTCTTTTTTTTATCTATATATGTAGCTACAACTCTACCCTCCCCATGCTCACCGTGACAATGGTTACACCCTATGCCACGAGGGTTTTTGTAAAGTGATGAAGCATACTCCATAGGGGTTATAAAACTGCTAACACTAAAAAGTTGTAAAGGCAATAAAATTAAAATTTTCTTCATAAAAGTAACCTGTTATTATTAAAGTGATATAATAGCAAAAAAATTATTTATGAGGTTTAAATGCAGATTCTTGATGGTAAAGCACTCGCAAAAAAAATCGAACAAAATGTTGCCAATGAGGTTGTAAAGTTAAAAGAGGAAACTGGAAGAACTCCTGGATTGGCTGTTTTACTTGTTGGTAATGACCCCGCAAGTCAAGCTTATGTAAATATGAAAAAAAGAGCTTGCGACAGAGCTGGTTTTTACTCCATAACTCACGAGATGCCAGAAACTATATCACAAGAGGCGATAGAAGAGACTATCAAGATGATGAACCAAAACCCAAACATAGATGGTATCTTAGTTCAGCTTCCATTACCTCCACAAATAGATACAACAAAAATTTTAGAACTTGTTGATCCAAGTAAAGATGTAGATGGTTTTCACCCATACAATGTTGGAAGACTTGTTACAAACCTTGATGGTTTTGTTCCTTGTACTCCACTCGGTGTGATGGAGCTTTTAGCTGAATACAACATAGATGTAAAAGGTAAAAACTGTTGTGTTGTTGGTGCTTCAAACATCGTTGGTAAACCTATGGCAAACCTACTTTTAAATGCAGATGCAACTGTTGAGATTTGTCATATATTTACAGATGATTTGAAAAAACACACTCTTCAAGCAGACATTATCTTAGTTGGTGTTGGTGTTATAAACCTCATAAAAGAAGATATGGTAAGAGATGGAGCTATCATTATAGATATAGGTATAAACAGAACAGATGATGGTAAACTTGTTGGTGATGTAGATTATGAAAATGTAGCCAAAAAATGCTCTTACATCACTCCTGTTCCAGGTGGAGTTGGTCCTATGACAATCTCTATGTTACTTAGTAACACTCTAAAATCTGCAAAACTTCGCTCAAACGGAAATGCTTAATGAAAGATTTTTTGAAAAAAGCCTATAAGTTTTCAAACTCTTGGACTGGAACTATCATCATAGTTTTGTTTGTGATATTTTTTATAGCACAAGCTTTTAGAATCCCAAGTGGCAGTATGAAAGACTCTTTACTTATAGGTGATCACCTTTTTGCTAAAAAATTTGCGTATGGTACACCTATGCCACACATACCATTTTTAGAAATCTCCATCATGCCGTGGAGTGATAAGTTACACCTCATAGATGGTGACAAACCAAAAAGGGGCGATATAGTCATATTTAGACCACCACAAAATACAAAAACACACTTTGTAAAAAGATGTTTTGCTGTTGGTGGTGATGAGGTTTTATTTGCTGACGATACCCTTTTTTTAAGACCTCATGAAGGTGATGAATTCATAACAAAAAACTATCCAAAAGAGAAAATAGTAAAACTTATGGGTAAACTTTGGGTTAAAAACCCTATGAGTCACAAACACCCAGGGATACACTACGACGAAAATGACCTTTTTGCAATTTATGTAAGTAGATTTTTAACAGATAAAAACAGTGTAGATATGAAACCGCTATTTGTTGAAGGTTTACCAACAGATTATAGATTTCCTTTCAACTCTTTTTACAAAAAAGTTGAAGATAACCATTTTTACATGATAGGAGATAACCGCGACCACTCAACTGACAGCCGTTTTTGGGGTAGTGTTCCATATGCAAATGTAGAAGGAACACCATGGTTTATCTACTTCTCTATGGATGATAACTGGGAGATAAGATGGGACAGAATAGGAAAAACTCCAACAGATTTGGAGCAACCTATTCACCTTGAAAAAGCTATAAAAGAGAGAAAAGAACAAGACAAAGATTATCATGGAATTACTTGATATACTAAAAATAGCATCATCAGTTTTAGCACTTGCCATAGCTATCATTGGGCATGAGATTATGCATGGTTGGGTTGCCCACAAGTTTGGTGACAACACTGCCAAAAATGCAAACCGACTTACCATCAACCCCATAAGCCACATAGATTTAGTTGGAACTATCATAGTTCCAGCAACTCTTTATTTTATACCTATGTTACTTGGAACAGAGAGTGGCATACTTTTTGGCTGGGCAAAACCTGTTCCCATAAATATGGCAACAGTTCAAAGAAATGGTGGTTACAATGCCGCTATGCAAGTTGACTTGGCTGGTATAGTGTATAACTTTACACTTGCTGTTTTTGCTTCCATAGCTCTTAGTGCCATGGCTCAACCAACTATGGGAGATGGTATATTTTATATATTTGCCTATTTGTTTGTTATACAACTACTCATCATAAATGTTATGTTAGGAGTGTTTAACCTGCTCCCCATACCTCAGTTTGACGGAGCTCACTTTTTGTCGCACCTGAGTTTAAAATACAACATAAAAGGTGTATCTGAATTTTTTTACAAATATGACAGATACGGTATGGTATTTGTTTTAGTTCTTTTAATGACACCGTTAAAAGATATATTTTTAATCTTACCAGTCCAAACTATACTTGGACTTCTTACATCATAACAAAGGAAAAAAATGAAATTTTATGTAGCTACTGACCATGCAGGGATAGAGTTAAAAGATTATACAGTTGAGTTGTTAAAACAAAAGGGACACGAAGTTGTTGATTTGGGTCCTTTTAGCAGAGACAGAGTTGACTACCCAGACTATGCACACAAAGTTGCGATAAGTGTTTTAGAAGATACTGGTTCACAAGGTGTGCTGATTTGTGGAAGTGGTATAGGTATGAGTATGGCAGCAAACCGCCACGAAGGTATAAGAGCAGCACTTTGTCACGATGCTTACACAGCAACAGTTGCCAGAGGGCATAACGATGCAAATGTATTGTGTTTTGGTGAAAGGATAGTTGGAAAAGGTGTTGCGGAATCTATCATAGATGCTTGGTTAAACTCATCTTTTGAAGGTGGCAGACATTGTTGTAGAGTTACTAAAATAGAAACGAACTAAGGATAAACTATGTTTTGGGAATGGTCACTTTTAACAGTTTTGTCAATACTTTCTATATTTTTATTTGTAAAAATGTTTTACTTTAAAAGCATAACAAATAAAGAACAAAGAAGCAATGACCTTATGAAACTCACTTTGCAAGAGGCTGAAATTCTCATAAGAAAGTACCAAATCCAACTACAAAGAGCTTTGGGAAATGTAGATATTTTAAGTGAAGAGTTATCTAAACTTAGAAATGAATTAAAAGTTCTAAAACAAAGAAACTCAAAACATAGACAAGAAACAGACAGACTAAACGGTAAAATAAAAGCTCTTGAAAGCCGTTTGGATGCTTTATTATAAAAAGCTTTTTATTTAAGCTTTTTATAAGTATAAAATCAATATAATTTCAACCTCTTAAAGGACAGATGGGTGAGTTGGCTGAAACCACATCCCTGCTAAGGATGCGAATGGGTAACTGTTCCGAGGGTTCGAATCCCTCTCTGTCCACCACTTCATTTATATAAATCAATACTTTTATCAAACTTCAAGTTATGTTTTTCAAGATAATTCACATAAACATCATAAACCATTTGTGTATTTG
This sequence comes from uncultured Sulfurimonas sp., assembly GCA_964400715.1. Taxonomy (GTDB): domain Bacteria; phylum Campylobacterota; class Campylobacteria; order Campylobacterales; family Sulfurimonadaceae; genus Sulfurimonas. Next base: position 15 of record CAYNVR010000122.1, on the reverse strand, counting down.
CATGTCCAAGTAGTT
>CAYNVR010000121.1:0-4096 GCA_964400715.1 uncultured Sulfurimonas sp. | reverse complement strand
TCTATATCTAAACCTGTCTTCAAAGATATAGTTTCATTATCTAAAATATCTAAAAGATTCTTAGCTATATTTATTTTCTCTTGTTCTATACCTTTTTCTATGCCCTTCTCTATACCTTTTTCCATACCTTTTTCCATGCCCTTTTCCATACCCTTTTCCATACCTTTTCTTTCAGCAGTTTGCAAAGCATTTAACTCATCAAATTCTTTTAAAGCTATATAATCATAAACTTCTATCTCTTTTTTGTCCCATACTGTTTGAGTTGCTATACCAAATGCTTCTTGAAACTCTTCTATACTTTCATACTCTTTTGGTATCATAGTTAAATCACCAGCATTTTTTAAAAAATATATCCATTTATCTAAAACAGTATCTAGCTGATTTAAGTTTTTATTGAACTTTTGTAATTCAATAAATGTAAATTCAAAATCATCTATATCTTGTGTATTTGTTTCTTGATTTATTATAAGGTGTCTGCTTATATAATTTTTATTTTCAAATATATTAAAATTCAATATACCTATAAAATATACTTTTTTTAGAATTGTATAGTTTTGACCTTTTGGTAACTGTTCTACATAAGCTTTACTTGTATAATACAAACTTCTTTTTGTAAAATTGCCTAAATCTTTTTTCTGCATCTCTACTATAAAAGTGTCTTGATTTTTATTTATAGCCTTTATGTCAAGTATAGTCTCTTTTAGTTCTGGTATGCGAGGAACCTGATATGGGTTTGCCAACTCTACATCTACAATGGCAAGATTATCATGAAAATCTAATACTGCATTTAAAAAAGAGATAAGAATATTTTTATGCTTTGTACTACTAAATATTTTTTTAAAAGCCAAATCATTTTTTGGGTCTGCAAATTTCATTTTTTTCCTTTTTTATAATTTAAACAAATATAAAACAATTAACTCCATCTTTATACTCATAAGCCAAAACCTGATTATGTGCTTGTAAAATAGAATCAACTAAATAAAGCCCCAATCCAAAACTATTTTTTGAAGGATTATCTTTTGTAAAAGGTTCTATATAGTACTTCAAAGGGTGTTTCATCTTCTCACCAAGACTTTCAAAACAAAGTTCATCACCCCTCATAATAATTTTAATACGTCCATCTGTTGAGTATTTCATAGCATTATCTATCATATTTTTAATGGCTGTTGTATAAAGTCTATAATTTGCATATATTTTTTTAGATGAATCAACATCTACGGTTACACTATCTTGGGAAACCATTGCCATATCTATGGCTCCATCTATAATATCTACAACTCTATATTCACTAAAATTTTCTTTTGAATCAAGACTTCTAACCTCTTCAATCATAGCAAACTCATTTACCAATGATTCTAACCTTTTAAAAATAGATAAAAATCTATCTTTTTGTTTTGGAGATTTCAACATATGAACAGCTATCATACCCTTTGCTATTGGAGTTTTTAACTCATGCATAATATTTCTTAAAAAAAGTGTTCTAGCTTCTAGTAAATTATTTATCTTTTGTCTTGCATTTTCAAGTTCATTTGCAACTGAACCTATCTCATCACAAGATGATGTTTTAAAAGATATATCCATATTTCCATTACCAAATAAAGCTATCTTTCTTCTAAGTCTCATAAGTGGTTTTAGTTTTTGTAAAATAAGCAAAAAAGATATAACACTAATAGTAATAATAGTAGCGTATGTATATAAAATATTTGTTGCTACATAAGGTTTTAAGTCTTCATCTTTAACTAAAATACTAGAAGTGGGAGATGTTACATAAAAATATATACTTTTTTTATAGTGTAGCATACTTATTTTTATATCTATTACTGTGTTTTGTTTATAAAGTCTATCTTTATTTAGGTAAAGTGATGTGTTTATACTTTTAAACTTTCTACGCTTTAAAAGTTTTGCTTGTTTTAAAATTGTAGTGAGTTTTTCTCTCTCTTTTACAAGTTTTAGTTTATAAACCGCAAGGTTCGCTTCAAGAGCTATGTCTGAACTTTGTTGTAAAACATTTTCACGAAATATCTGAATAATCACAGAATATTTCGTAAAAATATGGTCTATATACTGCTGTTTGTTAAGCTTGTTAAATTGCCAAAAAGAGTAACTAACCCCTATGACAGTTACACTCAAAGCAAATAAAACGGTGATTAAAACAGCATACTTTTGCATTATTTTAAAAGTTTGTAACCAACACCACGAACAGATTCTATGAGAGATTTATCCCCTAGTTTGCTTCTTATACGACCAACCATAACATCTATACTTTTGTTTGAAGAGTCCTCATTTATGGCATTTACATTGTGGATTAAATCTTCTCTTGAAACAACAAGCCCCTGTTTTGCTATCATATATGAAAGTATCCCAAACTCTGCATTTGTAAGCTCTATGTTACGACCTTTGTATGTGATAGTCATTGTAGATTTATCACATTTAAAATCGCTCTTAGACTCCTCTTTTTCCTCACTTTTAGCTTCATATCTTCTAAGAACAGATTGTATTCTAGCTTCAAGTTCTCTTGGGTCGTAAGGTTTTGGTAGGTAATCATCAGCCCCTAGTTCAAGTGCTTTTACTTTATCTGTAACATCACTTCTTGCAGATGATATAATTATTGGGATATCTTGTCTCTCACGGATAGATTCACAAACTTCAAGACCATCCATTCCTGGCAAAGTTAAATCTAAAATAACCAAATCAAAAGGTTCAAGTTTTAGTATGCTAACAGCTTTAAAAGGGTCATCTTCAACTTCTATTTCATAATCAAACTGCGAAAGATACTCAGTAAGTATCTCCGCTAATTCTAAGTCATCTTCTATCATTAATATTTTTTTCATAATCTAATTCTAACTAAGATAAACTAATAATCGATTAACTTTTTTAAAACCTCACTATATTTAGAATGTTTATCTAAAACTCTAATTCTAGTAACACCATACCTTTTCTTCCAAACTGTTCTTGATACAGTTCACACTCTTTTGACTCAACTTCTACAAACCCAAGCTTTTTGTAGAGTAAAATAGCTTCTAGTGAACCTATCTCAACAAGTGTTTGACCTATTCTATACCCTTTTAATCTAGCTGTTAAAATAGATTTTTGCATAAGAACTTTTAAAACTCCTACATCTATAAAACCTTCAAGTTCTTCCATAAAGTCAAACATTAAAACTCTGTTGTTAATATCAAAATCACAACTATAAAAAGCTTCTAATCTTTTTGAAATATCTCCACTTTGACCTATCTCTTGTAATGCTTCTATAAATGTTTCTTTATTTGATATGCGAGGCTCATAACTACAAAGTGTACCAACATCTTTACCATCTAATTCTGCTATTAAAAAATTGGAAAAATGACAATGATTTTTAACACTTGTATTTACAAGTTTTTCTAGTTCTAAAAGTATTTCATCATCATCTTTTGTTTCAAATATAACATCAAAAAGCCCAAACTTCTTTCCTGCTCTTGAACTTTGTAAAATCATCTTTGCTAAAAAAGTTTTATCTTCTACTTTTGCTTTTCTTATATTTATACTCATCTCATTTATCCATTTTTATTTGTTTCATAAGTAATGGTATCATAAGTTATAATAAAAAACTTCTTAATTGTAAGGGATTTATAAAAATTATTGTAAAAATTTAATAATGTGGGGAAAATAAGTCCTAAAAAGGACTTATAGTAAAAATTAATCTTCTTTTGTCATGAAGTCTTTTGCTTCAATACCCATCAAAGAAAGACCAGTTTTAAGGCTAAGTGCTACCACTAAGAGAAGTTTTAAAAGTTTTGCTTCGTTTTGAGTTCCTATAATCCTTACATCATAGTAAAACTTATGCAGTGATGCAGCCAAAGATTTTAAATAATCTGCTAGTTTTTGAACTTGACGAGATGTAAATGCATCTTCAACAACCTCTGGTAAAAGTAAAGCTTCAAAAAGTAGATTATCACAATTTTCATCTAAACCTTTAAAAGATGAAGATAAAATCTCATCTTCACTCAAATCACTTTTAGAAAGTAAAGTTTTTATCCTTGCATGAGCATACTGTATATAAAAAATAGGGTTTGAACTATCTTGTTTTTTAAACTCTGCTAAATCAAACTCTAAAGCT
>CAYNVR010000120.1:2066-4237 GCA_964400715.1 uncultured Sulfurimonas sp. | reverse complement strand
AAAATCAACCATAGATTTAAGACTAAAAACATCATTGTTTGGAGCTTTGAGTATAGTCATCTACCCATTTTTATATGACCAAGGTCTTAGTATAGTCTATGCTATGGGGATTATATATGCTTCATATATGGTTTTTTACCATAGAAAAGATGATGTTACTTACAAGTCTCTCATTGAGATTTTTATCTCACTTGTGCCACTTGCAAAGTTTGGAGTGGTTGTTCCATATAACTATGTTTTATCTATTTTGTTAGTTATTGGTGCATACTTTTTTCTAAAACAAAACAAACTCCCTTTAAAAAACTTGATGGTGGTTACTGCGGTAACATTTTTGCTGTTTTTGGTAGCTGGAAATGTTTTTGGGCTTATCTACTCAAAAGTTATAGCTTATGTTGTAACTGGGACAGAAACAACTGGTAGTTTACACTTTTTTGCGGTAAACCAAACAGTAAGAGAGGCTGGACAAATCCCATTTAGTATATTTGCAAACCGTATAAGTGGTTCAGAAGTAGGGGTTGTACTCTCATTTTTAGGGTATTTGCTTTTTGTATTTAAACACAAAAACTTCATACTCTCTTTACCACTTGTTGGTATAGGTATCTTCGCACTTTTTGGTGGGCTTAGGTTTACTGTGTATGCTGTTCCTGTGGCTGCTTTGAGTGTTGTGTTTTTGTTTCATACATTTTTAAAACTTATGTCTAACAAAAAAATTATATACAACTTTGGTATGGTAAGTTTAACAGCGTTAATGCTTTACCCAAATATCAAACATATAACTGTTTATATGCCAGGAGTTGTGTTTAAAAAGTCAGAGGTTCAAGATTTGGATAAACTAAGACAAATCTCAAATGGCAAAGATTATACCCTTGCTTGGTGGGATTATGGCTACCCAATCTGGTACTACTCAAAAACATCTACACTCATAGATGGTGGAAAGCACAACAATGACAACTTTATCATATCTAAGATATTTTTTTCAACATCTCCACTTCAAGCTGTAAACCTTGCAAGGTTGAGTGTTGAGAAATATGCTCATACAAACAAGGTGGTTGCAAACCAGATTTTTGAGGGTAAAAATCCAAATGTTTTTTTAGAAGATATGAAAAAAACAGATTTTAAACTACCACAAAAAACAAGAGATATCTATCTGTATGCACCATTTAAGATGATACCTATCTTTTCAACTGTTGCTTTATTTAGTAACTTAGATTTAACAAAAAAGTCTGCAAAACTAAGAGATATTAAGTTTTATCAGTTTTATCTTAGAGGTAAAAAAGGTAAGACAGTTTATTTTACAAATGGTATAAAATTTGATTTAGAAGATGGTATCATTATAGATAGAAAAGCAAATAAAATAGAGGTTAGTAGTTTAGATATATCGTTTTTAGATAAAAAATATAATCTAAAAACTTTACATAAAGATTTTTATCAAGATGGTTTGAGAGCAGTTTTTCTAAAATCTTATGGTTTGTTTTTACTGATGGATGAGCAAACTTACCACTCAAACTATGTTCAGATGTTTTTGCTTGGAAACTATGACAAAAATCTTTTTGAACTTGTGGTTAAATCACCATATAGTAGAATCTATAAGCTAAAAAGGTAGTTATGCAAAAAAGAGTTTTCGATGTAGTTTTGTCGCTGTTTGGTTTAGCACTAACTTGGTGGGTCATCCTCATAGCTTGGTTAGTAGCTACTTTTGAGACAAAAAGCAATGGTTTGTTTGTACAAAAAAGGGTTGGAAAAGATGGTAAACTTTTTAATGTTTACAAGATAAAAACTATGAAAAAAGTAGATGGTATAGATACAACCATAACATCTGCAAATGATGTCCGCATAACAAAAAGTGGAGCTTTTTTTAGAAAAACAAAGATAGACGAACTTCCGCAACTCTTCAATGTTTTGTTTGGGACTATGAGCTTTGTAGGACCCAGACCAGATGTGAGTGGGTATGCAGACAAACTTGAAGGTGAAGATAGAATTGTATTGTCCGTTAGACCAGGTATAACAGGACCAGCGAGTTTAAAGTATAAAGATGAAGAGGAAATCTTGTCAAAACAACAAAATCCAAAAAAATACAACGATGAAGTTATATGGCCAGATAAGGTAAAGATAAACAAACATTACATAAAAAACTGGTCACTTAAAAAAGATATAGAGTATATTTTAAAAAC
>CAYNVR010000120.1:0-1966 GCA_964400715.1 uncultured Sulfurimonas sp. | reverse complement strand
TTTTTTAAGCTCCCCACATATGAGTGGAAATGAATTAAAGTATATAGAAGAGGTTTTCAAAAGTAACTACATAGCTCCACTTGGTGAGTATGTAGATAAGTTTGAGCAGAGTGTCAAAAACTATACAGGTGCTAAAAATGCTTTGGCGGTTGTAAATGCCACATCTGCTTTACACCTTGCACTAAGAGTGCTTGGAGTGGGCGAGGGTGATGATGTTTTGGCTTCAACTTTTACCTTCATAGGCTCCATAAATGCCATACTCTACCAAAGAGCAAACCCAGTTTTTATAGATAGTGATGAACAAAGTTGGAACTTATCTGCCAAACTTTTAAAAGAGTATCTTCAAACTTGTTTAAAAAAACCAAAAGCACTCATAGTTACTCACCTTTATGGTATGAGTGCAGACATCGAGAAAATCTCACAAATCTGTAAAGAGTATGGTGTGTATCTCATAGAGGACTCAGCAGAGAGTTTAGGGGCTACATACAACAACAAACATACAGGAACATTTGGGGATTTTGGAGTTTATAGTTTTAACGGTAATAAAATCTTGACAACATCTGGTGGTGGAATGCTTGTTTCACACAACAAAGAGTGGATAGAAAAAGCACTGTTTTATGCTACTCAGGCAAAAGAGCCTTGTATCCATTATGAGCATTTGGAGTATGGGTATAACTACCGTATGAGCAATGTTCTATCTGCCATAGGTGTAGCACAGATGGAGGTTGTAGAGCAAAGAGTTACTAAAAAAAGGGAGATTTTTAGTTGGTATAAAGAGTTTTTAGATGATGTAGATGAGGTTAGTTTTATGCCAGAGTTACCAAACAGTCGTGGTAACAGATGGCTTAGTGCTGTAACATTTGAAAAAACTCTACATGTAGATGTTATGCAGAGTTTGCAAAAGCTACATGTAGAGTCTCGCCCACTTTGGAAACCTATGCATCTTCAACCACTTTTTAAAGACTCAAAAAAGTTTGTAGATGGCACAAGTGAGAAGTTATATAACAAAGGGTTATGTTTGGCAAGTAGTACAACTATGAACAAAGAGGATGTAGAGATGATTTGTAAAGAGATAAGGAAAACACTAAATGTTTAAACCAACAGCTTTTAAAAGAGTTATATTTTTCCTTGTTTTAGATGTTTTTTTGTCACTTTTGACACTTGTTTTGTCATATAACCTTAGGTTTAACTTTTACATAGAACCAAAGTATGTTGAGAGCTTTTTTCTTATATTTTTTACACTTACATCTCTCAAACTTTTTTTCATAAATTTTTTTAGACTCTACAATGTAGCTTGGCGACTTTTTTCCCTCTATGAAGCAAAAAAACTGTTTTTTGCACACATATTTGCTTATGGTAGTTTTGTTGTTGTGTTTTACCTTTTTCAAGATGTTTTTAACCCATTTCCAAGAAGTGTTATCATCATAGATATGTTTTTATCTATGCTTTTTATAGGGCTTTTAAGAGTTTCTAAAAGGCTCATTTTGGAGAGCGGTGGAAACAATGCAGATATGAAAAAAACCCTCATCATAGGGGCAAACTCTATGACACAGACATTTTTAAAAGACTCAAACAACTACTATGTAACACAGATAGTAGATGATGCAGATATGGTGGTAGGCTCATACATAGCAGACATACATGTAGAGCATATAAACAACTTAGAAAGTATAATAAAAACAAATAACATAGAAACAGTCATCATAACAAAAAACTTAGGTTTGGAAGAGATACAACAAAGGGTAAACAAAGCTGGTGTAAAAGAGGTAAAAGTGTTGTCTATGACAGATAAAAAGATAGACCTCAAAGACCTATCGGTAGAAGATTTACTAGCAAGAAATCCAAAAGATTTGGACAAAGAGAAAATAGAGGGTTTCATAAAAAACAGAGTTGTTTTAGTTACTGGTGCTGGGGGTAGCATAGGTAGTGAGATAGTTAGACAATGTGTAAAATATGGTGCAAAAAA
>CAYNVR010000119.1:1344-4323 GCA_964400715.1 uncultured Sulfurimonas sp. | reverse complement strand
TATCCGTGAAGCTAACAAAGCTTTACAGTTGATTTGTACTGAGGTTGTTTAGATGGATGATGTAAAAATAGAAGGAATGGAAGAAATCCTAAAAAAGCTTAACAAGCTACCTGAAAAGATTATGGAAAATGTTATGACAAGTGCAATTCGTGCAGGAGCTAAATCTATTGTGACCGAAGCTAAAAGAAATGTTCCATCACAATATGGAGAATTAAAAGAAAGCATCGGAATAAAAAAAGCATCGAAGCCCAAAGTGTATAGAAAAACATTAAAAATATTTAAGATATCGCCAATGAAAAAAACAATTACAAAAAAAGGGATAAGGGGGGAAGTTGATGGATGGTATGCACGCTTTTTAGAGTTTGGTACATATGCTCACCTTGACCATCCTATGAAAAAACAAAGAACTGGAAAGCTTGGTAAAAAGAGAGCGGCAATCGTTGCGAAAGGTGGAGGGATAAGACCTCACCCTTTTATGAGAATAGCCTATGAAAAAGAGGGTATGAATGCGATAAAAGTTATTCGGGAGTATATGAAAAAACGAATTGATAAGGAACTAGCAAAACTATGATAGAAAAGCAATTATTCACAGCACTTAAAACTGTTTGCGACAGGGTTTATCCGATAGTTATGCCAGATGATGCAGTTTATCCTGCAATCACTTATCAAGTCATTTACGATGGTGCAAACCAAGCAACAAACGGAAATTTATCTAGTAGGGATGTAAGGTTTCAAGTAGATATATTTTCAAAAAGTTATGGAGAAGCTAAGAGCCTTAAAGACTTAGTGTTTAGTGAAGTGATTGGACTAAAGGGAGGGGATATATCCTCGCAAGACCTTTATGAAGATGGGATAGAACTGTTTAGACAGTTAATAGATTTTAAAATAAAAAGGACATAATCATGGCAATCAAAACATCAGGGCATAAAGTATTAGTAAATACAAAAGATGCAGGAGATTTACAATCAATCGGAAGTATTAAACAAAAGCGTAATGTTAAAGAGTATGAAGCAATTAATACAGGTGTTATCGTTCAAGCAATCGGAAATATTAAAACAGACCCTATCTCTATTAGTGTTTTATACAATCCTTCAGATGCTGCAGGAGCTGGTGAGCTAGAAACAGCGTTTAAAAATGGAACTACTGTGCCTTTTGCAATAGAGTTATCGGATACTGCTGGAACAAATGGAACAACTTTTACATGGGATGGTGCTGTTATCTCTGATTTTGAAGTAAATCAAGAACAAGACGGTGATGTTTTAGCTACATTCTCAGCTAACTTAAATGGTGCTCCAACAGTAACAGCGGCTGCATAATATGAAGATTCAACTAGATTATAAAATCGAAATTGATGTTAGAGAGGGTAACAAATCGAAAGAAAGCCTCTCTATCTTTTATCGTGAAGCAACTCAAGCAGAAAAAAGAGACCAAGAAACATTGAGAAAGAAATTTGAAAAGATTTACAATAAAGCTCAAAAACTTGGTAAAAAGCAAACAGTGCTAGAGAAAAAAGCTGAACTTTATGAACTTAATAGCGATTATGAAAAAGCTTTAGAAGTGATCTCTTTAAAAGAAGAACTTGATAAAAAACAAGATGAACTTTTAGAAGAGTTAGATGCAATCGGTGGTGGTGACCAAACTGCATTCGCTGAAAAAACATCAAAACAAAGATTTGATACATTAGTAAGTGGAAAAGATAAAGAAAAGCTTATAGGGTATGCAGAAATCAAAGGTTATGCAGCATTAATGCGTGATTTAGATGTTGCAAAAAGTGAGCTTGAAAAAAAGCAATCTGGCGAGTAGCAATCGCCCTTAGAGATAACAAGGGTTTTGAAGATTTACAAATCTTTGAGAGAGTTATTTTAAATATTGCTTCAAAATGTGAGTATAGCTATGGAGCAATGGGAAGAGTTGGCTATCTATATGAATCTGTAAAAGATAATATCAGATGGACAAAGCTTAGTGTAAAAAGATATGTAAAAATTATCTCAAATATAGGTCAAATAATGGCTTTATCTGATGAGAATTATAACAAAGAAAAAGTGAAAGCTATGAAGATGAGTAGTTCATCAATAGCAGAAGCTTTAAAAAGTGCATTTGGAGACGGGCAATGAGTTCAAAAATTGGAACAGTATTAATAGATATAAAAGCTGATACAGCAAAGCTAGTCTCTGGAATGAACAATGCACAAAGAGTTGTTAAAAAAAGTGTAGATAGCATCAAAAGAGATATATTAGCGATGGCTTCAGCATATCTCGGTTTTCAAGCGGCATCAAGAGCGATGGATGCAGTGATTAAGACAGGATTTGAATACAATAAGCAACTAGAAGAGTCAAAAGCTGGTTTAGTTGCCTTGTCCGTAGCTATAAAAGACTCTAATGTTCCAATCATGCAAAGATATGCAGAAGCTAACAAAGAAGCTACTCATACACTTCAAGAGCTACAAAAGATTAACGCTCAGACTCCACATACGCTAAACCAAACAAATCAAATATATAAAGCCATGTATGTTAGTATGAAAAATGCAGGAGCATCAACAAGTGATTTGATAACACTAACTAAAAAAATATCAATCGCTGCAGGAGCTGGTGGTATAGAGTTTAACTCATTACTTGCAGGTGTAGATGGATTGGCAACTGGTACAGTTTTAGCAAATTCTGATTTAGGTAGATTTTTATCCTCATTAGGATTGACAAATAAAGCTCTAAAAGAGAGTAAAGATGTAACTAAATTACTAGAAGACAAACTAAGTAGTTTTAAGGCACCAGATACAATGCAAGTAGCACTATCTAATGTTTCTACTGCTTGGGATACACTAACAGGAAAAATAACTAAAGACTCGTTTAATGGTGCAAAGGTAGGCATAAAAGAGTTCGCAACACTATTAAATAGCTTATCAGATGAAGATATACAAGGACTAACAAACGCAACAAATTCTTTTGGTGTTGTTGTCTTAAATGTTATGTATGGTGCAAGTTC
>CAYNVR010000119.1:0-1244 GCA_964400715.1 uncultured Sulfurimonas sp. | reverse complement strand
ACAGAAGAAGCAGTAAAAACAACAGAAGAGGTGGTAAAAACTAAAATAGCTTTAGAAGAGGTATTGTTTTCAAAAGCAGACCTACAAGAACTCGACCAATTAGGTTTTAAAATATTTCAAGATAATGAAAAGCTAAAACTTACAGCATTAGATGATGAAGCTAAAGCAAGAGATAAGATATCACTAAAACTAGAGAGAGAAGCAGAACTACAAAGAAAAAGCCTAGCGTTAGCACAAGCAAATGCACGAGCAGTAGAAGATGCAGTTTTAAGAGCAACTGGAACAGATGAGGAAATTTTCTATCACAATTTAGGTGAGAAAACAAATGATCTTTTTGAAAAAGGTGCGACAGAACAACAACTAACAAAATTCTTTTTTGGAGAGGAAAGTAAATATAAAACAAAATTAGCAGAAGATGCAAATAAAATAGCAAAAAAACAAGCAAAAGATATCTCTAAAATAGCATCTAATAATACTCTCTATAGAGCAACTGGGAATAGCACAACAATCGTTGGAGATTCCACAAACATCAGAAAAGTTGGGCGTGGTTTTGTAGAGGGTACATTAGAAGAACAACTCTCTCAGATTGAAACATTTTTAAAAGGTGCTCCAAAGAAAGCACATCTCAATGCAGCAAGTGAAGCTTCTCAGGCATTAAGTGTTTATGGACATGTGGTAAAAAGCGGACTTTCAGAATATGGCAAAGCTAGTTTAGAGGCTTTCAATATTCGCATGGAGATAGAAGCCAGAGACAGAGCAAAAAAAGCAGAAGAGGAAAGATTAAGATTAGAAAAAGAATACAATGAAGCAACAAAAACGCTCATAAATAGCTTATCAGAGCTAGACAACGCTTTTGCTTCACTTAGTGACTCACTAGGTAAAGATTACCTAAAAAGTGCAAGAGAGACTTTGTTCGGTGGTACTAACGATGCTTTGTCTTTTCATGAGGCTTATCAAACAGCTTTAGATGCGTGGGGTAGTTTTCAAGACACAAACAATCAAGAACTCTTAGACACATATCACAGCAGTATGGATGCACTTGTTGGAACACTAAACCAGTTTAATGATTCTTCAAAATACGCAACTAGCCAAGAACAAGAATTTTCTAAATATTTAGCACTTAGACAAATAGAGGGCTTTCAAGATGCTCAGCTAGACACTCAGGAAGAAGTGGATTTACAACTAGAAGTATTACAACAAATGCAAACAATTTTAGCAGATGGACAAGTTACAAGAGAAGAAGC
>CAYNVR010000118.1:0-4359 GCA_964400715.1 uncultured Sulfurimonas sp. | reverse complement strand
CCTTTTTGCTGGTGGTTCTTTACATGCAGATGGTTTAGTTGAGTGGATTCGTGGAGATTATGTTCCTGCACAAGCATTCCTTAACCGTTTCTTTATGTTACATGTACTTCTTATCCCATTGGCTATTTTAGGTCTTATTGGTTTACACTTTGGTGCATTAAGAATCCCTCACGTTAACAACCAAGATGGTGAAGAGATAGATTTTGAAGCAGAAGCTGCAAAATATAAAGCTGGTGATAAAAAAGGTTCAAAAGTTATCGCTTTCGTTAATGACTTTATGTCAAAAGATATGATGGTTGTAGGTTTTTACCTAATCTTCTTCTTTTACTTAGTGTTCTTCCATTACGATTTTGCTATGGACCCTGTTAACTTTGACCCTGCTGATGGTCTTAAAACTCCTGCTCACATCTATCCTGAATGGTATTTCTTATGGTCTTATGAGATTCTTCGTCCGTTCTCAACTGACATCGGTCTTATAGCTTTTGCATTTGCACAAGTTATTTTTGTTCTTCTTCCATTCTTAGATAGAAGTCCAAATACAGTTCCAGCAAGTCGTCGTGGATTGTTCAAATACTGGTTCTGGGCAATGTTAGTAGATATGATTGTTCTTACAGCTATGGGTAAATTGCCACCAGAAGGTATATTTAGTACAATAGGTCTGTATGCAGCATTAACATTTATTGGTCTATGGATAATTCTTCCATTTATCACTAAATCAGAGAAAAAAGCATAAGGGGTAAAAAGTGAAAGAATTATTTATATTAGTTGTTGTAGCTGTTTTTACTTCTATAACATATTATTTGGTTGAGCCATTTGCTCACTCTCAAATGCACCATCATATAGAGAGTGAAGGTTTTACATACAAAGATTTACCAGCATTAACTAAAAAAGGTGATGCTACTCGTGGTAAAGATTTAGTTATGGGTGCTGGTGCTTGTACTGGTTGTCACTCTATTGAAGTAGCTGGTATGCCAGCTCCTATGGATGCTGTAAGTGCTAGTGGTGCTTATGGTGTTAATCCACCAGATTTAAGTAATGCTGGTTCTGTTTATGATGCTAAGTTCTTGGCAGCACTTATTAAAAATCCAGCTCATGCTTTAATGGTTGAACATAAATTTGACCCTGCAAAAGGTCAAATGCACCCAATGGCACAGTTCTATGGTGCTGGTGGAGATTTAGACCAAGAGGTGGCAGATATGGTTGCTTACTTACAATCTATCGCTCCAAAAGGTGAAAAACTAACTCCAAAAATGGCATTTGAAACTGCTTGTGGTAGATGTCATGCTGTTCACTATGAAAACTGGACTCAAATTGGTGAGAAACCTAAGTTCAAGAAAAAACAAGATGAGTTAGCTTTTGATACAAAAGTTCTTGATTATCAAGATAACCTTAGAAAATATATGGGTACACTTCCACCAGATTTGAGTATCTACATTAGAAGTCGTGGTGAGCATTACATCAAAACTTTTATGGAAAACCCTCAAAACTACCTAAAAGGTACTGCAATGCCTCGTGTTGGTGTAAATGCAGAAGCTGCTGAGAAAGTGATTGAGTATCTTGAAGATAGTGGTGATACAAAAAGACATGAGAGAGAAGAAGTTGGTAAAAAAGTTATGGTTTATATCATAATCTTTGCTATCTTTGCTCTTTTATGGAAAAAACAAGTGTGGAAAGAACTACACTAAAACCTTCTTGTTAGGGAGATAATTTCTCTCTAACATTTTTTTAACTTCCTTCCAAATTTCAGTTTTTTATGAATATAAATAAGTTAAACTTCTTTTATGAAAAACTTTGAACAATTTTTAAAAGATAACCTTCCAAAATCGGATTCTTTTCACCCACACTATGAAAAAGCTTTGCAAGAGATGTTACAGGCTGGTGGAAAAAGATTTAGACCTGCATTACTTTTAGGTGTTGTAAATGCTTATAATCCTCTTATGTTAGAGAGTGCCAGATATGCTGGACTTGCTATTGAGCTTTTACATACATACTCACTTATACATGATGATTTACCATCTATGGATGATTCACCACTTAGAAGGGGTAAACCAACTCTCCATACTATCTATGGTGAAACAACAGCAGTACTAGTTGGAGATGCATTAAATACTTATGCTTTTGAAGTGTTGAGCAATGCTCCATTTTCAGATAAAACAAGAGTTTCTCTCATAAGGGAATTGGCTACAAATGGTGGTTTAAATGGTATGGTATTGGGTCAAGCCATAGATTGTTATTTTGAAAACAAGCCATTAAAAGTAGAAGATATAAAATTTCTACACACAAACAAAACAGCAAAACTTATAGCAGCATCTTTAAAAATGGGAGCTATCATAGTTGGTAAAGATGATGTCGCAGATAGTTTGTACGATTTTGGTATAAAGCTTGGTTTGTTGTTTCAGATACAAGATGATATTTTAGATGTCACACAAACATCACAAGAAGCTGGAAAACTTACAAACAACGATGGAGATAAAAACAGTTTTGTAACAATTTTGGGGTATCAAAAAGCTATGAAAGAAGCGAATAGTTTAGCAGATGAGTTGATTTCAGAGATGGAAGGTTTTGACACTCAACTAAAAGATGAGTTGTCTAATCTTTTATTAAAATATATAAACAGACATAAAGACTAATCTAAAATAGTCTTTATGTTTTCTATACGATTTAGAGTTTCTTCTTTACCAATTACTGCCATAACAACATCTAAACCAACCCCACCCATTTTACCAAGTAGTGCCATACGAAGTGGCTGACCAATCTTTCCAAAACCAACTTCAAGTTCTGTTATAACATCTTCCATAAGTTTATGATACTCAGACGGCAGGTGTAGATTTTCACTCTCTTTTAGTTTTTGAGCAAATGTTTCTAAAACCTCTTTTGCATTACCTTTAAAAGCTTTTTTCATAGCTTTTTCATCATAAGATGTTGGGGCATTTAAAATCTCTTTTGCTATCTCTGCCATCTCTTTGAGAGTTTTTGCTCTCTCTTTTAGAGCATCTAAAAGTATCTCTTTTTTGTCGTGTGAGCTAAGAACTATCCCAAAATCAACCAAAAGTTCACAAAGCTTATCATTTGAAGTGTTTTTAATGTAGTGAGCATTTAGCCAGTCAAGTTTTTGAGTGTTGTAGATAGATGCAGATTTATTTATATCTTTTGGATTGAAAAGCTCTTTCATCTCCTCCATACTAAAAATCTCTTGGTCACCATGACTCCAACCCAAACGAACCAAAAAGTTTAAAAGTGCTTGTGGTGTGTAGCCCATCTCTTTGTAAGCCATAACATCTGTTGCACCATCTCTTTTACTCAGTTTTTTACCCTGTTCGTTGTGTATCATAGGCACATGGTAAAATTTTGGTACATCAAACCCAAGAGCTTCATAAACTACTATCTGTTTTGGTGTGTTACTTAGGTGGTCATCACCCCTTATAACTTCGTTTATGCCCATCAAAGCATCATCAACAGCAACAACAAAGTTGTAAGTTGGACTTCCATCTGCTCTTGCGATTATAAAATCATCTAAAATATCTTCTGCTTGAAAAACAACATCACCTTTTATGCCGTCTTTTACAACTATCTCACCAGTTTGTGGAGCTTTTATGCGGATAACTGGTTCAACACCATCTGGCGGAGTGCCCTCAAAGTCACGGTAACGACCATCATATTTTGCTCTTTGTTTGTTTGCCATCTGAGTTTGACGAAGCTCATCTAACTCCTCTTTACTCATATAGCACTTATATGCTTTGCCTTCATCTAAAAGCTGTTTTATATATTTTGCATATATTTCATCTCTTTGAGATTGGTAAGTTATCTCACCGTCGTGTTCAAGCCCTAACCATTCAAAAGCTTTCAAAATAGCTTCTGTTGCCTCTTGTGAGTTTCTTTTTTTATCTGTATCTTCTATGCGAAGAACAAATTTTCCACCATTTTTTCTAGCCCACAAATAGGAAAAAAGAGCTGTTCTCAAACCACCTATGTGAAGGTAACCTGTTGGACTTGGAGCAAAACGAGTAACTACCATATATCTGCCTTTATGAAAATTAATGTGAGATTTTAGGCAAATGTTGGTTAAAGATTGGTAAAATAGTGGCTAACTTTTGAGAAATGGATTTTTATGTATAAAATTTTTATGGGTTTATTTTTGTCACTTTGTTTAAATGCACAAATGGTAGATGGGATAGGTGTTATCGTTGGAGATAAAGCGATAACTTTGGTAGAGATAAAAAATGAGATGAATATTCTACATGTAGATGAAAAAAGTGCTACTAAGTTACTCATTAGAAGAGCTTTGGAAAGTATAGAGATTGAAAAAAGGGGTATAAAAGTTACAGATGAAGAGGTATTTGAAGATATAAAAATAACTGC
>CAYNVR010000117.1:0-4377 GCA_964400715.1 uncultured Sulfurimonas sp. | reverse complement strand
GGTGCAATTATACATAAAAAAGCTTTTATTTAGTTTTATATTAAGTATAGAATGATAGAATTTCAAAAAATATATATATTAAGGTTTTTAGTATGAGTAGTTGGAATCCGTCAAGTTGGAGAGATAAACCTATATTGCAACAACCAACTTATCCAAATCAAGATGAGTTAAACAAAATTTTAAACGAATTAAAAAATTATCCACCATTGGTTTTTGCTGGTGAAGTTAGAACTCTAAAAAGTCAGTTGGCAAAAGTTTCAAGGGGTGAGGCATTCTTACTTCAAGGTGGGGATTGTGCTGAGAGTTTTAGTGAGTTTCATGCAAATAATATAAAAGATACGTTTAAAGTGTTACTTCAAATGTCTGTTGTTATGACTTATGCTGGTGGACTTCCTGTGGTTAAGATTGGTCGTTTGGCTGGTCAGTTTGCTAAACCTCGTTCATCTGATACAGAGACAATAGATGGTGTTACACTAGATAGTTACCGTGGAGATATCATAAACGGTGTAGAGTTTACAAAAGAGGCTCGTATCCCTGACCCAAAAAGGATGATAAAAGCTTACAACCAAGCAACAGCTACACAAAACCTTCTTCGTGCTTTTGCTTCTGGTGGTTTGGCAGACCTGCACCAAGTTCATAAATGGAACTTAGACTTTGCTCACCAAAGTGAGGTAACTAAAAAGTATGAAAAACTAGCAGAAGAGATAGAAAAATCTTTACAGTTTATGTCTGCATGTGGGGTTGATTCTAAAACATACAGAACTTTAAGAGAGACAGATTTTTATACTTCTCACGAAGCACTTTTACTACCGTATGAAGAGGCTTTTACAAGAAAAGATTCTTTAACAGATGAGTGGTATAACACAGCTGCGCATATGGTTTGGATAGGTGATAGAACTCGCCAACTTGATGGTGCACATGTAGAGTATATGAAAGGGATTAAAAACCCTATTGGTGTAAAAGCTGGACCAACTATGGACCCAGATGATTTGGTAAGACTCATAAACACTCTTAACCCTGAAAATGAAGAGGGTAGGCTAAATGTTATAGTTAGAATGGGTGCAGACAAAGTTGGTGATGGTATGCCAAAACTTATCCGTGCAGTTGAGAAAGAGGGTATGAATGTTGTTTGGAGTTGTGACCCGATGCATGGTAACACTATCAAGTCATCTAACAACTTTAAAACTCGCCCTGTTGATGCAGTTTTAACTGAGATGAAACAGTTTTTCCAAGTTCATCATGCTGAGGGAACTCATGCTGGTGGTGTTCATCTTGAAATGACTGGTAAAAATGTTACAGAGTGTATAGGTGGTAGTTTTGTAGTAACAGAGGAAGATTTAAGCTCTCGTTACCACACTCATTGTGACCCAAGACTAAATGCAGACCAGTCGTTAGAACTTGCATTTATGATAGCAGATACACTAAAAGAAGCTAGAAAATAATTTCTAGCTTACTTTTCTTCGTAGCTGTAACTCCAACCTGTTAAACTTTTCTCTTTAACTTCTGTAAAATTTTTTGAATCTGCCAAAAAGTCATAAACAAACATAACACCATAGGGTATGCTTCTTTGGTCTTCTGGTTTTACAAGCAACATAGGCATAGGTGTATCTTGTTGAGATACAGCAAACCCAACAGGCATAATCTGAGCCATAAGCTCTTTTGGTTTAGATATGTTGTTCTCTTCTAAAAATTTGTCTAAAACAGCTTCTTGAATATCTTTTGGTAGATTTTCATCTGTGTTTAGAAAGATTGTAAAATGTATGGGTGTATCTTCAAAAAAATCTGGTGATGGTGTTGCCATAATGATATACTCTACATTTCTTAGGTGTTCTTGTATCTCTTTTTGTGTGAGGTAGTGTTTTGTTTTTATAGGTTTTGCTTCCAAAATTATCCTTTTTTTATGAAATGTTACCATAACTTTTTAATGATAGTAAAATTATTAAAATGTTAGAATTTTGCAAATGTATAAAGGTTTTGACAATGGTAATAGAAAATGCAACTGTATATGATGATGGTTTTGAAAAGTATGAGGATTTTGTTATTGATAATGGTAGTGATGAGGTTATAGATGGTAGTGGTTACTTTGTTATCCCAACTTTGGTTGATTTAAATGTAAGACTACAAGATGGTGTCTTGAACTCAAAAAATATAAAAAATATATCTGAGAGTGCAAAAAAAGGTGGGGTTGGGCATATAGTTTTAAATGCAGATTCTACACCTGCGATAGATAGTGAAAGTATTTTGGAGTTTGCTAAAAATGGTTTAAGAGATGCAAAAGGTGCAAAAGTTGATTTGATGGTAAATGCTTTGCAAAAAGATAGTAACCTCAGTAACATAGCCATACTTTTAAAAAATGGTGCATTGAGTGTATATATGAGTACTATTGCAAAAAATGATATAGCTATAAAAGTAGCAGAGTATGCAAAAATGTATGATGTAACACTTTTTGTAAAAGCGGAAGATAACTCTTTAAAAAACAGTGGTGTTATGCTTGATGGAGATGTGAGTTCTAAACTTGGTTTAGCAGGTATTTTAGACCTTAGTGAGGTTTTACATGTATCTCGTATGATAGAGATAGCAAGACATTTTGATATAAAAATTTTGTTTAAATCTATAACTTCTCCCCGTTCTGTTTCTTTGATAAATAAAGCTAAAAAAGATGGGGTAAAGGTTAGTTGTGAGGTTTCGTTGCACCATCTCATAAACTCAGATGAAGCTTGTGAAAATTTTAACACCATTGCAAAACTAGACCCACCATTACCATCTAAAAAAGATATGTTAGAACTTCAAAATATGTTAAAAAATGGTGAGATAGATATACTTACAACACTTCACCAGCCAAACTCCCCGGTAAACAAAGAGGTCGCTTTTTACGATGCTGCCTATGGTTGTGAGTCGATAGAAGATACACTACCACTTTACTACACAAAACTTGTAAAAAGTGGTATTTTAACTATGAAAGAGTTGGTAGATTTAGTGTGTATAAACCCATCTAAGCTTGTTCAAAAAGAGAAAAGTTACATACTTTTTAATCCAAACAAAACATATACTATAAAAAATCCACACTCACTTTATGATGGTGAGATGGTTTATGGTGGGGTAGAGAGGAGTTTTTAAACTCTATCTCTTTTTAAAGATGAGTAGAGTTTTATCCTCTGTGTCATAGAGTGAGAAAGTTTGTTTCTCTATGAGTTTTAAACTTTTTAGTTTTTGAAAAAAGTTTATTTTGTGGAAGTATTGAGTGATGGTGTCTTGGTGTTTTATGTATCTGCCATCTTCTTGTTTTTCAAAGAGTGTAAAAGTTGTTCTTAGCTCATTGTTTTCAAAGATAGCTTCTACATTTAAAAACTCATCATCTTTGTCGTTGCTCATAACACCTTCGGCTACATCGCTAAAACCATAAAGTGTATTTATATCTGCTATAAAAATCCCATCATCATTTAGTTTTGAGGCTATGTTTTCTAAAAAGATTTCAAGCTCATCTTTGTTCATAAAGTTTAAAACATCAAATATACTAACAATGGCATCAAATTTGCCATCTACATCTGCTACATCTATACATTCAGCATCAAGTCCAGCATCTTTACACTCTTGAACCATTATGGAGCTTAAATCTACCCCTTTGCATTTAACACCATCGCTTATCATCCTTTGCATAAAACCGCCACGACCACAACCAACATCGAGTAAAGTTTTTACATTGTAGTCGTCAAGTTCACTTCTGTAAAGGTCATAAAGTGCTTCTGTTGCTTCCTCTATCCCAAGAAGGTGTTCAGATTTTGCATAGAGGTCTAAGTTAGTCATTTTGTTCAGCTTTTATAACTTTGTTGATTTTTTCGTAGATATCTAAAACTTCATCTTTTTTAGTGATGTATGAGTTTTTGTTGGCTATGAGGTAAGTTGAGCTTGTCATAATGTCCTCTACAACTTCAAGCCCGTTTTGTTTCATAGTTGTTCCTGTTTCAACTATATCTACTATCATATCTGCCAAACCTATAAGTGGAGCAAGCTCGATAGAACCATAAAGTTTGATAATCTCAACACTCACAGCTCTCTCTTCAAAGTAACGTTTAGTGATATTTACCATCTTAGAGGCTACTTTTAGCTCAGGTTTTGAGAGATCTAACTTCTCCCCTACTTTCATACCAATACTAACTTTACAAACACCACGTCTAAGGTCTAAAAGACGTATAACATCAAGACCTTGTTCTTCTAAAGTATCAAGACCAACTACACCTATGTCAGCTGCTTGATGATACACATAAGTCGCTACATCTTGGTTTCTTACAAGTAAAAAACGAAACTTAGGAGTCTCTAGGATTAGTTTTCTATCATCAAACTTAAAACTATCACCAAAGATAGTCTCAAAAATTTCTA
>CAYNVR010000116.1:0-4424 GCA_964400715.1 uncultured Sulfurimonas sp. | reverse complement strand
GCTAAGTAACCAGCATTACTTAAAACATTGCTAAGTCTATCTACTTCACTTTTTGTTCTACAAAATACAACAGACTTTTTAGTATCTTCACTATCCATTAGACGGATAATTGCATCATCTCTTTCATGCTCATCTATCACATAGTAAAGTTGTTCAATGTCAGAGTTTGTAGTTTCACCTTTTGTTATAGATATAAACTCAGGGTCTTTTAAAATCCTACTTGCCAAAGTTTTTATGGGTTGAGGCATAGTAGCACTAAAAAGTAGTGTTTGTCTGCTTGTTGGAAGGTAAGAAAATATCTCATTTATGTCATCTAAAAACCCCATATCAAGCATCTCATCTGCTTCATCTAAAACAACCATACTTGGTTTGAAATCTTTTAGCATATCTTTTTTAAGTATATCAAGCATACGACCCGGAGTAGCTACAACAACATTTGCACCTCTTTGTATAAGGTCAAGTTGTCTTTTGTAAGAGCTACCACCATAAACAGTAACAGTTCTAACACCTATGTTTCTACCATATTTGTAAATCTCATCACTTACCTGAGTAGCAAGTTCACGAGTTGGTGTTATAACAAGCAGTTCCACACCGCTGTTTTTTTTGAGGTCCATATTGTTAAGTGCTGGGAGGCTAAATGCGGCAGTTTTACCTGTACCTGTGTGAGCTTGTCCAACCATATCTTTTCCAGCTAAAACAACTGGGATAGCTTCTTGTTGTATGGGACTAGGGCTTACAAACCCTGCTGATTTTATACTTTTTAAAAGTTCTGGTTTTAAACCTAAGTCATCAAAAAGTACTACTTTTTCTTCTGTTTGTTGTGTTTGTGCATTTTCTTGCATCATTTTCCTTTGTATCCGAACTATTTTCGGTTATGACAAGGAGATGATACAAGACATCTAAATATAGGTATAATATCTTCTCCTCGAAATGTGAATGGAATTATACCCAAATAATCTAAAATCTAAGCATAAGACCTGCATAGACACCAGAAAAGTCAATATCCAGTTTCTTTTTGTCACCATCTATTGATATATCAAACTTTTGTATCCTGTACCCAACTTCTATGGCTGGTTGTACAAGTGGAAAAGAGTCAAAAGTATAATCAACTTTGGCTCTTACATCATAAACTACGGAACCGTTATACGCAAAATATTTTCCATCTGTTTCAAATGCAAAACCACTTAGTGGTATCTCTGTTCTTACTCTTGCATAAAGCATAGGAAGTGGTATCATCGCTGTATCTGTGTATTTTACTATTTCACCATTTACATCTGCTTCATCTACTTCAAAAGTGGAGTCTATGACTTTTATATCTAGCCCCAAATCTAATGTTGCCCAAAAAGTGTTATCTAAGATGTTGTAGTAAGGTATAACATCATACTCTTTTAGTTTTATTCTAGCTGGTGAGTTTGTGGCCTCAAAGTCATCAAATTTACCATTTACAATAGCTTCATCTTTCATATCTGTAAATTCTAGTCTTAGGTTTGGAACAGCTGGTAGAGGGTGCTTTATGAACATCCATACATAAGCACCATTGTTGAACTCTTCATTAGAAGTATATTTACCTCTGATAGCTCCATCTTCATATTTGAAAGTACCACTTGGGTTTTGCCCCCAAAGTCCACCACCTATCTCTGTTCTTATCATATCTGCATTCATAGTTGATGCAAATGTACTTGCCATTGCCAATGTTGTTAAGATTTTTTTCATTTTTTCCCTTTTATTTTTTTAAAATTGTATCTACCATGTAGTACCCGCTACCCGCCATTATAACACTTCCAACAACATTTAGTGTCATATTTGTTAGTGCTAAGAGTATGTTTCCACCATTAAACAGTAAAAAACTCTCCATAGCAAATGTTGAGTATGTTGTTAATGCTCCCAAAAAACCTGTTGTTAAGAAAGATTTTAGATGTGGAGAGATACTCATATATATAAAACCAGCGATTAAAACACCCATTATAAAACTACCTAAAAGGTTTACTCCTAGTGTTCCAAAAGGGAGAGTGTGGGGTATTTTATGAGAGATTAGACCATTTAGGTAAGCACGAGATATAGCTCCTAAAAAACCTCCACTACCTATTGCTAGTGCTGTTTGCCAACTCATCATCATAAACCTTTTGCATCTCTTTTCTTAGATTTTCTAACCATTTGTCATCATTTTTATCTGCTATAAATGAGTCCATAAAAACAACTTTTATGGTAGATGGTTTGTAGTAAAACCTTTTTATGTCGTAACATTTTGCTGTTTCTATGAGAACTACTGGTTGAACTCTTAGTTTGTACTTATCTGCTACTATTTTAGCACCAGCTTTAAATGGTAGCATTTTGCCCGTTCGTGAGCGAGTTCCCTCTGGAAACATAGTGATGACACGACCTTTGTTTAGTCTTTTTTTAGCATTTTTTAGTAGTCTTACAAGTGAGCTTTTACTTTGTCTTTCTATGGGGATATCTTCTGGTAAACTCATAGCCAAACCAAAAAATGGAACATCAAAAAGCTCTTTTTTTGCCACCCAAGCCAAATCTTTTTTTGTTACAGTTTCCATTATCCCTATATCTAAATCGCTTTGATGGTTTATGAGATACATCTGAGTAGCTGGGTCTTCCTCACCTTTTACATCTGTTGAGAAAAAAGTCAAAATCCGTATAATCCAAGCTGAGATTTTACGAGGGTAGGGGCGAGGTAGTATGTAGTAAAGTGCTATGGACAATGCTAAACATATAAATATGATAACAGTGGCAAAAAACCAACTAATGTGAGCATAAATCTTCATTTTTTACCCAACCTATTTTATTGTTTTGTAGTTTTACTTTTGTGTAGTTTTTTATGCTTCCCTCTTTTTGTAGTGTATATTTTGTTGCAGTTGTTTCAAAAACAGTCCCATTTTTCATAGGTAGTAAATAGATATTTGCACCTTTTTTTATACATACTTTTTGTGATGGTATGGCTAGATATATAGCATATATTAAAGGTAGTAAAGCTAAAAATATATAGATAGATTTTTTTCTAAAAATTGCTAATGTTGTAAAAAAAACAGTTACACCTAGTGCTACTACCATTTTTATTTTATCTTTTGATTGGTCTTTTGGTTTTAAGTCACTTTGAGTTGTAACACTGTCATCATCTACAACTATTGGTATATTTATATCTATAAATCTATTTTGTAGTACATTGAAGTAAGAAAAAGAGAACTCTTCAATGTTCTTGTTTATAACACAAAAATATGTAAATTTTGTTTCAGAAATATTTTGGTCAATAGATTCTACCCCTTGTTTATATACATTTTGTAGTTTTATATTTGATAAGTCAGAATTGGAAGCCTTTGCTACAAAGATAACAATATTATGTTGAGTATCATAGTTTGTTGTTTTATAGTTTATTAGTTCAAAAGAGTCTGCTAGTATGTTTGCATAGTTGTTTTTTGGATTAAGTTCTATAACTTTTAATTTTTTACCTTTTAAGATGGTTGATTCGTAGTCGTTTAGAGTTGTATTGTTTTCTTGTGTATCTATATCTTCAAAAGTTGAATTTATATCATAGCTTCTATTTGTGTCCATTTTGGAACTGTTTTGTTCAAGTGAAATTGTTGCTGTAATATCTGGAAGTTTTATTTTATTATCTGTTGCTACAAAATAAAAATCTTCAAGTGAGTATTTTCCAAGTTTTTTATTTTGTGGCAAATGGGTGATAAATTTTAGTCCTAAACCGTTGCTGACTTCGTAGCTTATGTTTGCATCTGGAATGGTTGATAGAGCTTTTAGAGTTATGTGAAACTGCTCCCCTTTTATAACTCTTTTTGGTATATCTTCGTATTGAAGATACACCACTTTGTTTGCATAAAGAGTGCTTATGAAAACTAAGAGTAAAAGGAGAAACTTTTTCACAGTTTTAAAAACCCTTCAAGCATAGCTACACCATCATCACTGCCAAGAACTTTTTCCATAGCTCTTTCTGGGTGAGGCATAAGACCAAAAACATTTTTCTCTTTGTTGCAAACACCAGCGATAGACTCTACACTTCCGTTTGGATTTTTAATCTCACCATTTTCATCTGTGTATCTTAAAAGTATCTGGTTGTTTTCTTCAAGTTTTTTTAGACCAACTTCATCTATGTAGTAGTTACCGTCGTGGTGAGCTATGGGGATGTTTACCACATCACCTTTGTTTAGTTTTTCTAAAAAGATGTTGTCGTTGTTTTCAACTCTTAGGTGGTGATGTTTTGAGATAAAATGAAGACCATTATTTCTTTTTAGAGCACCTGGTAAAAGTCCAGACTCTGTTAAAACTTGAAAACCGTTACAGATACCAAGAACTTTTCCACCATTTTTAGCATACTCTTTTACAGCTTTCATAACAGGTGAAAATTTAGCAATAGCACCACTTCTAAGGTAATCACCATAAGAAAATCCACCAGCAACAAC
>CAYNVR010000115.1:0-4508 GCA_964400715.1 uncultured Sulfurimonas sp. | reverse complement strand
TTAAAAAATGTAGAGTATCTTTTAAATATGCCAAAAAAAGAGAAGTATGATAAAACTACAAAGTATGCTGTTGCTTCTTTTGGTGAAAAAAAGATTTTTTTAACAGAATTTTTGTATGCTAAAAATAGAGGTTGGATAGCAGATTTGCAAGGTCATAAAGAGATTTTAAAAGAGTATCTAAAAATTGTTTCTTTACTTTTTACTTATAATCTTTTTGATGAGATACTTGAAAATATAAAAGATGGTAGAAAAATATATGTTTTAAGACTACAAGGGCATAGATTTTTTCACGTAGTAGATGAAAATAATTTTTTAATATCTTATTTTATAATGGGTGATTTGAACTTCAATAAACAGTTAAATAAAAGATTTAGATTTATATCAAAATCCAAACGGGAGGGCGGCCATTTCTCCATCCTGAGTCCAGCGAGGCCTTTCTGGCGTCATTTGGATTTGATAGAACAATTATACCATGATTTGAAACAAAAATCAATCTCACAAAATGATTTTATAATCTTAGTAGATGAGATAATAAACTCAAAAGAAAAGATAGCAAAATACAAAAAACATTTTGATAGTTTAAGTGCAGTTGATAAGATAGAGATAAAAAAATTAGAAGAGATTATAAAAGATAATATATCAAAGGTAGATATCTTAGTTTATAAACTTTATAACTTAACAGAAAAAGAGATAAAAATTATAACAGAGGATAAAAGTTGAATTACTGGAACCACATTTACAGCCACTTTGACCCAGTAGCTTTTCATATATTTTCCATACCAGTTCATTGGTATGGGATGATGTATGTTTTGGCACTTTTGAGTGCTTTGTTTTTAGCAAAGTATTTTACAAAAAAAGAGGGTTTTGGTTTTACAACACAGCAGTTAGATGCTTATTTTATTTATGTAGAAATAGGGGTTATTTTAGGTGCTAGGTTAGGGTATGTTTTATTTTACGATGAGCATACAAGCTACTATTTAACCCACCCGTGGCAGATTTTTAACCCATTTATGAATGGTGTTTTTGTTGGTATTCGAGGTATGAGTTACCACGGTGCATTGTTTGGATTTTTGGCTGGGTCTTATCTTTTTGCAAAAAAAGAGGGAGTTTCATTTGGTAAACTTATGGATTTAGTAGCTCTTAGTGTACCACTTGCCTATGTTTTTGGTCGTATTGGAAACTTTTTAAATCAAGAGTTAGTTGGTAGGGCAACAGATGTTAGTTGGGGAATCTATGTTGGTCAAACTCTAAGGCACCCATCACAACTTTATGAGGCCTTTTTAGAGGGTGTTTGTGTCTTTTTAGTTATCTACATGTACAAAAAATACAAAAATTTTGATGGAGAACTCATACTTGTTTATGGTATGAGTTATGGAGTTTTTCGTGCCATAGCAGAGGCTTTTAGAGCCCCAGACCCACAGATAGGCTACTTGTGTTGTAACTTTGTTACTTTGGGTATGACACTAAGTCTGGCTATGAGTTTGCTTAGTGTTGTTTTGTGGAGATATTACATAAAAAAATCACAGAACTTGTAGTTTTATAAGTTCTGTTTTGATGTTTTCTTTAAATATCTCCTGAACCTCTTTTTGACCAAGTAGGTTAAACTTTTCATCTTCGTTTATGCTGTCCACTATTTTAGCATTAGCATAAGTAGATACTTCATCTGCTATCTCTTTCATATCGTTATCGTAGTGGTTACCACTAACAAGAAGTAGAGGAACTATATTTACTGTTGTGTTTTCATCTGCTATCTTCAATATATCTCTTTTTATGGCATTTTTTATGGCAAAAAATGGGTATTCACCCTCCAATGAACAAGTGAGATTTTTTTCATCTATAAGTTTTAAAAAACCACTTACATAGTTTACTGCTTCTAGTCCTGCTAGGTTTAGAACAGGTACACCATGGATTATGTACAAGTTTATACAGTTTTTATCTTTTTGTCTTATCTTTGTATCTAAAAAGTTAAGGTAGTTAGATGTTTCTTTTGTTTTGTGAAATAGTGTGTTTGTGTAGCGAATATTTGCTAGTGAAAAGTTTTTAAAACCTTTTACCATCCTTACCAAAACTTCGTGTTCATCTGTTGGAAATATATTTACAGATACAACAACATAGTTTTTGTAGCCCAACATATCTACATCCGCCATAACCTGTGGTAGGTTTTTGTAGTTTTTTCCCTCTTTTGCAAGAGCTTTTATAACCATTTTAGAGGAAAATGCTGTAAAAACATCAAATGAAGAAAATTCTTGTTTTATGTAGTTTTCAAACTCAAAGTATTTATCTTGTTCTATTACAGAACCAAAGCAAGATAAAATAATCGCTGTTTGTTTATCGTAATGTCTGTACCTTTTCATATATAACCTTTTTAAGTAAGTGAAGTTGTTTGGTAAAGTTTCATAAGTTCAAGATAAAAATCTTCCTCAGTATGTTCTTCTAAAAGACCACTAACAGCAAAAGTGTCATAATATATCTTTTCTAAATTTTTAAACCTGTTAGGGTAAAGTTTTGAGAGTATAAAAGCTGAAATCTCTTTTCTCATGAGAACTGCTGGTGGTAAAAGACCAGCTTCAAGTAGAGCAAGTATAGAGTCCGCTCTGTAAGATATTTGGTG
Organism: uncultured Sulfurimonas sp.; assembly: GCA_964400715.1. GTDB lineage: Bacteria > Campylobacterota > Campylobacteria > Campylobacterales > Sulfurimonadaceae > Sulfurimonas. The sequence continues at coordinate 1,897 of CAYNVR010000115.1, read as the reverse complement.
ATGTTGCCCATGTGGACAAGTATTTGTACTAACAAGTGTTGTGCATTTATCGCAGTAAACATATTCACTCGCGATATCTATTTCAATATCTATCCCTATAACTTTATCTATGATAGATTTGTTTGAGTTGCAATCATAAAACATCCCCAGCCCTGCATGATTTCTACCAACAGTAAGTCTATTGCACCCATGGTTTTTTGCAACTATCGCATCTATGATTATCTCATTGTACCCTGCAAAAATATAACTGTTTTCAAGTGGAACAATAACAACTCTGTTTTTTGGTAAAAAGTTATTTATAAAAAATTCAAGTGATTTTTTTCTTATTTCATAGTTTAGGTTTGCATTATCGTATGGTTTTAGTAAAAATATAACAAGTAGGTCTGTTGATTCAAGAGTTTGTCTAATAAGTCTTTCATGGGCTCTGTGCAGAGGGTTTGCTGCCATAAAAATTGAACTTATATGTTTTGCATTTACCAACTCTTTTGCATCGTTTATAATTTTTATATTTGTATTTGTAGAGTTTTTAAGTAGTTTATATTTGCCACTTACTGCCCAAGAACCAAGTCTTTTTATGGTTGCCATAACACCTGGGTGTGTTAGGTCGTTTGTCCCATATATGTGTTTTATCCTTTGTGTTGGGTCTATCTCAAAAACTTCATCTACAACTAGTGTTGCAAATTCATCGCCATCGCAAAGTATAGTTATCTCTTCATCTTTTTGTAAAGATTTTATAACTTCTTCATTTTTTTTACCAGATGGAGCGAGTATGAAAGGGAAGGGAAATGTTTGTCCATCTATGAGTCCAGTTTTTAAAACAGCTTCTGCCTCTTTTTTACCCATTAGAGATGTAACAGGTTTTAGAAGTTCATCTTTTACAAGTTCTAGTGCAGATGCTGCTTCTTTATCTATAAAAATAGTTTTATTTTTTCTTGATGAGGTCATATTTTTTTCTTTTTTCCCATAAACTTTTACGGCTGATGCCTAGTTTTTTTGAAAGTTCAGTATCTGGATATTTGTCTTGATAGTTGATTACAATATATTTTACATAATCTTCTATTGGTAGTATCTCACTTTTGTCAAAAATATTTTCATCATTTTTTATATTGATAACTTGATAATGCACATCTTCTACTTTATCGTTGCTTGAAACTATAACATCTTTGTTTTTTATGAGTTCAAAAAATTCTTCTTTGTCTGATTTTTTTAAAAGATGGTAGTCTATTATATATGTTATGCAGTTTTGAGGTACATTTTCTATCTCTGACATATATTTTGGGTCACTTATAGTTACAAAATGTATAGCTTTATTGTTCATTTTTGCATAGTCAAATGCAAAAGCATCTGCATATTTTTGGAAATTTGAAGATATAAATATAGGTAGTTCAAGGCTTTTATATTCGTTTGCAACAGATAGATTTGAAAATGAATAATCAAGATATTTTTCGTATGTTTCAGTTCTTTTTTTTAGTTTTTCATAGTCTTGATAATGGTCTATTTTTCTTATGAGTTCTTCAATCATAAATGGTTTTAAAATATAATCTTTTGCACCTGCACTTAGTGGTTTTGAAACAGTGTCGCTACTTATGTATGAAACCATGAGTATGATTATGGAGTTTTTAAAAGTTTCTATAACTGGGTTGAAGTCTTGACCATTTATATTTGTAGAGAGTAGTACAACATCATAGTTGGAACTTTTTATACCATCTTTTGTAGAGGTACACATCTCACATGTATGACCAAGTTCACTAAGTTTTGAAGATATACTTTGTGCTAAATAAATTTCATTTTCAATGATAAGTATTTTCATCTATTTTTTATTCCAATCAATATATTTTAAATTTGCATTTGCTATAACACCAACACCTTCACTTCTACCTATAAAGCCAAGCTTTTC
>CAYNVR010000114.1:0-4671 GCA_964400715.1 uncultured Sulfurimonas sp. | reverse complement strand
TCAGCTTGTCTTTTTGCTATGAGTGGACGAGCGATAGAAGTTCCTAAAAGGTATTCACCTTCGTAGATAGTGTTTGCTCTAAACATAGGGAAAACAAAATCTTTTACAAACTCTTCTCTTAAATCATCTATGAAAATATTTTCAGGTTTTATACCAAGTTCAAGAGCTTTTTTACGAGCTGGTTCAAGCTCTTCACCTTGCCCTAAATCTGCTGTAAAAGTAACAACTTCACAGTTGTATTCATCTTGAAGCCATTTTAAAATAACACTTGTATCTAGCCCACCAGAGTAAGCTAAAACAACTTTTTTAACCTCTTTTTTCATGTAAAACCTTTTTAGTAAAAAAAATAATTGTCGCGATTATATCTAAAAAATAGTGATGATTAGCTTATGAGAAAGTTTGTTTGTGTTTTAGTTAAGGGCTAAGAAAGATTTCTAGCCCTTTGAGTCAAAAAGTATCCCCGTTACTTCTTGCATTTTTGGTAGTATTTCCATACCCTTTTCTGCTGGAAATCTTCGTATCATTTTATCTGTTTTTGTATCTATTACAGACACATAAAATATCTCATCATTATCTACACCAAACTTTATGTCAGTGTTCATAGGAGATATTGCTTTGTTTAGTTGTTCTACTAAACTCTCTACATCCCTTTTTTCAAGTGTCTTTGCATCGTTTTTAACAGAGTCCTCTTGCATCTGTTTTACAATATCTACTTGGTGAGTTTGAGTCTTTTGTGTATGTGACTGCTCACTTACATGTGTTTCCATTTGCGTTTGTTGTTGTCGTGCAACATTTGCTAGTCCGTCCATGAGTTTGCCCTCCTTTGTTAAGAACAATATATAACTATATCGTCAATTTTACCAAATTTTTTACAAATTTAGATAAAATTACATTATGAATAAGCAACAATACAAAGAAAAAGTGGTACTGTTAAACAAGTATTCACATTATTATTATGTTTTAGATGAACCAATAGCGACAGATGAGGAGTATGACAACCTTTACAAAGAGGTTGTTGAGTTTGAAAAAGAGTTTCCAGATGAGGTTTTGAAAAACTCCCCAACTCAAAGGGTTGGAGATGTTGTAAGTGAGGGGTTTGTAAAGCAAAAGCATCCATCTCGTATGTGGAGTTTGGAAGATATTTTTAACGAAGAAGATTTACAAAAATGGCTTACAAAAACATACAAACTTGATGAAAACATCTCATTTTACTGTGAACCAAAGTATGATGGTGCTTCACTAAACCTTGTGTATGAAGATGGTGTTTTGCTTCATGGTATAACTCGTGGAGATGGTGAGGTTGGTGAGCTGATAACTCAAAATGTAAAAACCATAAAATCTGTGCCACTAACGATAGAACATAAAGGTTTTATAGAGATAAGGGGTGAAGTTGTAATCTTTAAAGATGAGTTTGAGAAGATAAACGAACAAAGACTCAAAGATGGTGAGCCGTTGTTTGCAAACCCACGAAATGCAGCTGCTGGTAGTTTACGACAGCTGGACTCTTCTATAACTGCTTCAAGAAATCTTGTTTTTTTACCTTATGGGATAGGGCAAAATGAGTTGCCACAAAAACTTTTGAGCCAAAAGATGGAGTATATCTACTCACTTGGTTTTAAAAAACCTCCACGAAATGGTTTGTGCAGAGGGTTTGAAGAGATACAAAACATATATGAAGTTATGAAACAAGAGAGAGATGGCTACCCTATGATGCTTGATGGTATGGTTATAAAAGTAGATGAGATAGCTTCTCAGATAGATATGGGCTACACTGTAAAAGTGCCAAGATGGGCGGTTGCTTACAAATTTCCAGCGGTTGAGAAAGTTACAAAAGTAAAAGATATAACCTTACAAGTTGGAAGAACTGGTGCTGTTACCCCTGTGGCGATAGTTGAGCCAACAAATATAGATGGTGTAGTGGTGGAGAGAGCTACACTACATAACTTTGATGAGGTAAAGAGAAAAGATATACATATAGGCGATAGTGTTATCATACTTAGAAGTGGAGATGTTATACCAAAGATAGTAAAAGTTTTGGCAGATAGAAGAGATGGAAGTGAAAAAGAGGTTGTAAAACCCACAAACTGTCCTGTTTGCGGGAGTGAGCTTTTACAAGAAGAGGTGCTTATAAAGTGTCAAAATTTAGAGTGTGAAGCGAGAGTTGTAAACTCTATAATCTACTTTGCTTCAAAGCCTTGCTTAAATATAGATGGTTTGGGAACAAAGATAGTTGAGCAACTTTTTGGTGCTGGTTTTGTAAGAAGTGTGGTTGATTTGTTTGAGCTTAGTGTGGAACAACTTTTAACTCTTGAAGGTTTTAAAGAGAGAAAAGCTACAAAACTTTTAAATGCCATAGCAGATACAAAAGGGTGTGAGCTTTGGAGGTTCATAAACTCTTTGGGTGTAGAACACATAGGGGAAGTTGCTTCCAAAATGGTAGCAGACAAGTTTTTGTTAAACTACATAGATGCTACAAAAGATGAGCTTTTAGAGATAGATGGGATAGGTGAGGAGATGGCTGAGAGCTTTTTGGAGTTTATGAGGGTAAACAAACAAACAGTTTTAAAGCTTCAAGAGCTTATACAACCAACCCCACCAACAAAAAAAGCGGAAGCAAAAGAGAATGTTTTTAAAGCAAAAACAGTTGTTTTGACAGGAACTATGAGTCAAAGCCGAGGGGTTATAAAAGAGATGTTGGAGTCTTTGGGAGCAAAAGTTAGTTCAAGTGTGAGTAAAAAAACAGACTTTTTAATCTACGGGGAAGATGCGGGAAGCAAGTATGATAAAGCTGTTAGTCTTGGTGTAAAAACCTTGAACGAAGATGAGATGAAAGAGCTATTACCACCTAACCAGACTAACTCAAAGTTTGAGAGTATTACAAGGGGTAAGATGTGAATAGAAAAATTTGCAGGACTAACTGGTTAATTCAAAAATTTTTATGTTTGCAGATTGCCCCTTGTAATGCTCCCCGTAGGGTGCAATACTTTTGCCCATACTCTTCGTTAGATTTTTTCAAGTTAACTACGGTTAGCTTTTTAAAAATCTGCCTTGATTATGAACAAAATTCTTGCATCAAACATTGAGTTAGTCTGGTAAGGTGGTAATTAATGAGACTTGATAGTTTTTTGGTTCAAAATAATTTAGCTCAAAGTAGAACAAAAGCACAAGAGCTTATAAAAAATGCACTTGTAAGTGTAGATGGCAAAGTGGTAAAAAAAAGCTCATTTTTGGTTGAAGATGGTTTAGATGTTGTTGTGGCAAAACACGATAACTATGTAAGCCGTTCCGCACATAAGCTAAACGATTTTTTAAAAGAGCTACATGTAGAGTTAAAAGGGTTAAATGCACTTGACATAGGTTCATCTACTGGTGGTTTTACTCAGGTGCTTTTGGAGTGGGGTGTAAAGAGTGTTAGTGCTGTTGATGTTGGTTCTAACCAGCTACACAAAAGTTTGAGAGATGATGTTCGCATAAACTTGTTTGAGGGGTGCGACATACGGGAGTTTCAAACAGATGAGAAGTTTGACATAGTGGTGAGTGATGTGGCTTTTATATCTTTGAGTCATATACTTGGCGATGTAGATAGACTCAGTAAAAGTAAAATCATTTTGCTTTTTAAACCACAGTTTGAGGTTGGTAAAGATGTTAAGCGGGACAAACACGGAGTTGTGCTTGACAAAAAAGCGGTAGATAGAGCTATGATAAAGTTTGAAGATGATTGCTCTTTGAGAGGGTGGAGGCTTGTGAAAAAACTTCCATCTTCCATAAGAGGTAAAGAGGGAAACCAAGAGTGGTGTTACTTTTTTGAAAAAGGTGGTGTTGATGGATAGTGTAGAGGCTGTTGCCATAGGTGGTTTTGATGGTATGCACAAAGGGCATCAGGCTCTTTTTAGTGAGCTTGGTGAAAATGGTTGTATAGTTGTCATAGAAACAGGTTATGCAAACCTTACACCTAAAAAAGAGAGGCAAAACTACACAAACTACCCCATAGTTTACATAGAACTTGATGAGGTTAGGTCGCTTGATGGTGCAGAGTTTATAGAACTGTTGAAAAAAAGGTTTGTAAATCTTAAAAAGATAGTTGTTGGTTATGACTTTCATTTTGGTAAAGACAGGAAGTATTCGTTTGCGGATATAGGTCGTTTTTTTGGTGGAGAGGTAAAAGTTGTAGATGAGGTTACATTGCACAATGACTCCATACACTCACACAAAATAAGACAAAAATTAAAGATAGGTGACATAACAGGTGCAAATGCTTTTTTGGGGCATAACTACTCCATAAAAGGTGATGTTATAAAAGGGCAGGGGCTTGGACAAAAAGAGCTTTTTGCAACCATAAATATAACAGCAGATGGTTTTTTAGTCCCAAAAGAGGGGGTTTATGCAACACTTACCCGCATAGATGATGAGGAGCATTTTCACCCATCTGTTAGTTTTATGGGGCATAGAGTTAGCACAGATGGGACATTTGCCATAGAAACTCACATACTTGATGTTAATGTTACATGTAGCAAAAAAGCAACCATAAGTTTTGTGGATTTTATAAGAGATAACAAAAAGTTTGCTACACTAAGTGAGCTAAAAGAGGCTATACAAAAAGATATAGATGTGGCTAAAAAGAAGTTGTCACTTTATAGTTTGTAGAAAAAAACAAAGGGGCAGCTACCCCCT
>CAYNVR010000113.1:0-4731 GCA_964400715.1 uncultured Sulfurimonas sp. | reverse complement strand
CTCTAAAAGAGTTTGATGAGATAAATGCTTTACGAACTGCTGAGGAGAAAGGGTTTAAAAAAGGGGAACAAAGAGGGCTTGAAAAGGGGCTTGAAAAAGGTTTACAAAAGGGTTTGCAAAAGGGTTTGCAAAAAGGTATAGAACAACGAAATATAGAGATAGCAAAAAATCTTCTTGATATTTTAGATGATGAAACTATTGCCTTAAAAACGGGACTTGATATAGATACTATAAAAGCATTGAGATAGTTTGTTTGGGTGGTAGTAATATTTATAGATAAGATTGAATACCTATTCAAACAACTCTTAGCTACTTTTTGATATATTATGAATAACAATTCATAAATAGGAAAAAAGATGGCATTTGTATTAGAACTTCAAACACAATCAAAACAAAAATATATCCAAAACTATGTAGTAAATGTTTTTCGTAAATTTCAAGTAAAAGTGGATGTTTTACATAAAGATGAACAACTTTCATTTATATGTGATGATAGTAATGAAAATCTTGAAAAAGCACTAAATGAGGTTGCTCAAACACTACCAGCCTCACTATTTTTAAAAGGCTCTTCAAATAGTGAAGTTAAAATAGCACCAGAAGATTTACCACTTTTAGACAACAGGTTTCCTCTTAGTTTGGGGTTATGTCCACTTTGTCAAAAAGAGATGTTAGATGTTAGTTCAAAAAGATACTACTACCCTTTTACATCTTGTAACTGTTGTGGTGCGAACCATAGTTTTTTAACAAAATACCCATACATAAGGGAAAATACATCTTTTAAATTTTTAGTTCCTTGTCAAAGTTGTATAGATGAACAAAACAGTTTTGGGAACAAAGAACAACACCACATAAACTCTTGTCACAGTTGTGGAGTGCCTGTTAGACTTGTAAGTAAAACAAGTCAAAGGTATGCAAACGATGCTGGTAGTTTTAGAACTATGTTTGAAGTTAGTGCAAAAGCTATAAACGATGGTAAAAAGATACTCATAAAAACAACTATGGGGTATAGAGTTTTTTACAAAGCAGATAAACTAAACAACAACTCTATCTTGATGATGATAAACTCAAACACAATCACAGATAACCTTTCACTCATAACTGAGGAGTTTAGAGCACTTCTTAGCATTGAAAGACCCATCTTACATGTAGCACTTAAAAATGAGAGTTTAAAAGATATTTGTGGTGCAAATACAGCTTATGTTAAGTATCCAGATGATGGTTTTTCTATACTTCTTGGTGTAGAGTTGCAAAAACTTGGTGTAGATTTTGTGGCTTATGAGGTTTGTGATGAAACTATGGAAGCAGATTTGGTTATGGACTATGACTTGGAAATCACTCCACAAACAGATATGAGATTTTTTATAAACAAAGACACACAGTTCATAGCAAGTGGGCAGAGAGTTAGTTTTCCATCTCACAATTTTAGTAAAAAGGGTGTAGCATTACAAAAAGGTGAGTATGTCGCATTGTCACAAGGTTCTAAGGTTTTGTTTGACAAAAAGATATATTTTGAAGGTGAGTTTAGTAATCTAGATGTTTTAGATGATGAGTTGTCTTTTAGCTCTGTGATTGTTGAAAATAATCTCTTTGGCAAAAAATGTGTTGGAGCTTATTTTGATGAAGTTCCATCATTTTTGTATTATGATGGTAAAAATGTGTTAAGAGTTGTTCCTCCAAAACTGTTTGAAGCTGAAAACTTTTTGGAAAAGATAGAACAACTTCGTGATGGTTCAGATAGGTTGATTTTGAACTTAAAAGAGAAGATGCCAAAAACATTTGAGAGTTTGAAAAGTTTGGAAAACAAAGATGATGTAAAACTTTTTGAAGCAGTTGCAATAGTTCTTGATTTGGAAGATAAATCTATGAATGGTATTGTAAAAGAGGCTATGAAGTTTGTTGGAAAGGGTGGTATTCAGATAGACACACATGTAACAGACAACCGTTTTGACAACACAGCATTTTTAGCGAGTATTATTTCATATATGTTAGCAGGTGTTAGTAAGCCGATTATCGCTTACTCTATTTTTGAAAGTATGGGTGATTATTTTTACGATATAGTTCAAGAGTTGTTGTCTAAAACAAAGGCAAATGATGTTGTGATATGTGGTGTAGATTTCGCAAACCAGTCCCTTTTTTCAAGGATACAAAGAAACTTCAAAATGAACCCTCCACACATAAATATAAACTATCCTATGGGTAGTGAAAGTTGTATTGTTGGTGCAGTATAGATTTGAGATAAAAGTTTTTGGGATTGTTCAAGGTGTTGGATTTCGTCCATTTGTTTACAGACTCGCACAAAAATATAACCTTAGTGGATATGTGCTAAATGATGGCAACGGTGTAGAGATAGAGGTTGAGGGTGAGTCTTGTAGTGTAGATATGTTTTACACAGAACTTAAACAAAACCCACCATCATTAGCAAAGATAGACAAGATAGTAAAAAAAGAGATTTTGTTAAAAAATACAAAAACCTTTGAGATAATCTCATCATCTAAAAGTTGTGTAACAACCTCTTTACCACTTGATGTTTCACTTTGTGATGATTGTTTAGAAGAGATGAGAGATGAAAAAAACAGAAGGTATAACTACCCATTTATAAACTGCACAAACTGTGGTGTTAGATATACCATCATAAAATCGCTACCTTATGACAGAGTAAATACATCTATGAGTTTTTTTGAGATGTGTCAAGAGTGTAGCAAAGAGTATGTAAACCCAAAAAACAGAAGATACCATGCTCAACCCATAAGCTGTTTTGAGTGTGGTCCAAAACTTAGTTTGTTTGATGGTAAAAGTAGAGAGTATGAAGATGTTGTAGAAAAAGTTGTTCAACATATAAAAGATGGAAAATGTGTAGCCATAAAAGGTGTGGGAGGTTTTCATCTGGTTTGTGATGCTACAAATGATGAGGCTATTAAAAATTTAAGAGAGAAAAAACAAAGAGTTTCTAAACCTTTTGGGGTTATGTTTGGTAGTCTTTTGGAGATAAAAGATGAAGTAGAAGTAACTAAGGTGGAAGAAAAATATATAACTTCTCAACAAAAGCCAATAGTTTTGGTAAAGAAAAAAAATGGCTCAAAACTAAGTGATTTGGTAGCACCAAATATAAGTAAGGTGGGTGTTTTTTTAGCTTATACACCTCTACATGTAGTTATTTTAGAAAAACTAAAAAGACCTCTCATCGCCACAAGTGCAAACCTGAGTTCTGAACCCATAATAGTAGATGATGTATTACTTTTTAAGAAACTCTCACATGTAGTAGATGTAGCACTTAGTTACAACAGAGAGATTGTAAACCCGTGTGATGATAGTGTTTTAACCATTGTAGATAAAAAAGCTATTTTTTACCGTTTGGCAAGAGGGTATGCACCACTTAGTTTTTATACAAAAAACAAAACATCTAAAAAGATTTTAGCTCTTGGAGCAAACCAAAAAAGTAGTATAACTTTGGGATTTGATAATCTTTTAGTGCATTCTGCATATATTGGAGATTTAGATTCTATATCTACTATGGAGTATTTTTTAAATGTTATAAAATCTTTTGAAAAACTGTATGGTTTTGTTGCAGATGTTGTGGTTTGTGACAAACACCCAAACTACGAATCTACAAAATTTGCAAAAAGTTATGTTGAAAAAAATCTACATGTAGAACTTGTAACTGTTCAACACCACTATGCTCATGCTTTGAGTGTTATGTGTGAGTATGGTTTAAAAGATGATGTTTTGGCATTTTGTTTTGATGGAACAGGGTATGGTGATGACACCCACCTTTGGGGTGGAGAGATACTTTTGTGTTCTATAAAAAACTACAACAGAGTGGGGCATTTTAGGGAGTTTGCACTACTTGGTGGTGAAAAAGCCATTAAAGAGCCTAAGAGGGTTTTGCTCAGTTTGTTGTTTGATATTTTTGAAAAAGAGGAAGTTTTTAAATATAAGTTTTTCAAAAACTACACACAAAAAGAGTTACAAACATTCTATACTATGCACAGTAAAAAGTTAAATGCACCACTTAGTTCATCTGTTGGTAGGCTTTTTGATGCTGTTTATGCTTTGTGTGGGTTAGATAGCATAAGCTACGAAGGTGAGAGTGGTCTTGTTTTGGAATCTTTTGTAGATGAAAACATAAAAGATAGTTACACTTTTAGTGTTGAAAATGGCTTGATAATTTATGATGAGATGTTAAAAGAGATGTTACAAGAGACAGATAAAACAAAAATATCTTCTAAATTTTTAAATACACTTGCTAACATTATTTTAGAAGTTTCTAAAAGTTATGTTGGTTTAAAAGTTGTTTTGTGTGGTGGTGTTTTTCAAAACACAACATTGCTAAACAAAGTTACAAAACTTTTAAAAGATAGTGGCATAGAGTATTTTGTGCAACAACAAACAGCTTTAAATGATGGGTCAATCTCATTTGGACAAGCATATTATGTAAAGGAAAAATATGAGTAAAAAAATCGCACTAATTGGTTCTGGAAATGCTTTTTTTAAAGATGAGGGGATAGGTCTTTATGGAGCTAAATATCTAAAAGAAAACTACACTTTTTCCCCAGATGTAGAGGTTGTTGATGGTGGAACACTTGGGTTTAAGCTTATGCCGTTGCTTCAAGAGTTTGATGAGGTTATTATTATAAATACCGCATCTGATGATACAAAAACATTTGGTGAGATAACAGTAAAAACAACAGATGAGTTTTTAGATGGCTCACTTGTGAAAAAAACAGCAAATGA
>CAYNVR010000112.1:0-4735 GCA_964400715.1 uncultured Sulfurimonas sp. | reverse complement strand
AAACCGATCTTGTCATTTCCTTTTCGTTGGTTCAAAGCAGCATCTGCACTACTATGTTATTTTTTAATATTCTCCTCATATTTTAAACGAATATTCATTCTCTATTGGTTACACTTTTGCAACGACTATCAATAGGGAAATGATATGAATTTATATTGGCTGCAAAGTGGTGGTTGTAGTGGCGATAGTATGTCACTACTAACTTGTGAATGCAATTTTTTTGATTTTTGTGAAATTAATAAAATAGATATTCTCTACCATGCTTCTCTCTCCACACTTAGTTACACACAGCATGAAAAACTTTTAGAAGATATACAAAACGATAAACAAGAGCTTGATATTTTGTGTGTTGAAGGTAATGTTGTTCAAGGACCAGATAAAACAGGTATGTTTGATACCTTTATGGGAAAACCTAAAAAAGATCTTATTGCAGCATTAGCTAAAAAAGCAAAATATGTTATAGCAGTTGGTACATGTGCTTCCTTTGGTGGATTTGGCTCACATAATGATGAGATGGATGGGATAGGTTTACAGTTTCATCACCATAATAAGGGTGGTTTTTTAGGGGAAGATTTTAGAGCAAAATCTGGGTATCCTGTTATTAATCTACCTGGTTGTCCAATTCATCCAAAAACACTTACAGTACTTCTTGAAGAGATTATAAATAATTTAGAAATAGAGCTTACAGAGCAAAATAGTATAGATGAAATTTACAATTTTACAGTGCATCAAGGGTGTACAAGAAATGAGTACCATGAGTATAAAATAGAGGAAAAAAACTTTGGTGAAAGAGGTTGTATGTTTTTTCACTTAGGTTGTAAAGGTCCAACAACAAATAGTGCTTGTAATAAATACCTTTGGAATGAAGTAAATTCAAAAACACGCGCAGGTGTTCCATGTTTTGGGTGTTCAAGACCAGATTTCCCTCAAGAGTATCCATTTTTTAAAACACAAGATATTGTAGGAACTCCAGTAGAACTACCAAAAGGGGTAGATAGAGCACACTACTTAGCTTACAAAGATATGGCAGCAGCAGCTGCTCCAAAAAGACTCAAGTTTAGAACACAAAAGGTGTAGCAATGGCAAAAAAAGTAGTTGAACTTCAAATACCACTCAATCGTGTAGAAGGTGATTTAGATATAAAAGTAAAGATTGAAGATGGTGTGATAACAGATGCTAAAAGTGTAGGGACACTCTATAGAGGGTTTGAAAATATTTTAAAAGGGAGAGATCCTCTTGATGCACTTGTGATGACTCCACGTGTTTGTGGAATTTGTTCTATTTCCCATTTAAGTGCCGCTGTAAAAGCTTTAGAAGATGCTTATGGCATTACACCACCAGCACAAGCTATAAGATTGCGTAACCTTTCTATTATGTGTGAAAATTTACAAAGTGACGTGAAACAAGTTTTTTTAATGTTTATGGCAGATTTTGCGCATGAGTATTACAAAGAGTACGATTTTTACGAAACAGCACAAAAATATTATGCTCCATTTAAAGGGGAATTATCACGTAGTTTACTTGATGCTACAAAAAATATTTTAAAAGTTATTGCATATATTGGTGGACAGTGGCCACACACTTCCCATATGGTACCAGGTGGATTAAATGTCTTAGCAGAAGATTTAGAGATATTACGTATAAAACATCTTATAGAAAAATTTAGAATTTGGTATGAAGAAGATGTGTTAAAAACCTCCTTTGAAGAGTTTGAAAATGTAACTTCTTTAGAGGAGTTTGAAGCTTTTTGCCAAAAAAATCAACAAAGTCATATTGCTATTTTTTATAATATTGCAAAACAAACAAACCTTTTAGAGTCTGGAACAACAGGATATGGGTTTATAAACTATGGTGCTATTGACAATGCAGATGGAACAACAGTAGTTCCACGTGGATATTTTGACAATGAGTTACACCCTTTAGATTTAGAAAAAATTACAGAAGATGTAACATATGCTTGGTATGATGGTGATGTGCAAAGACCAATAGATGGTACAACAAAACCAAATGCTACAAAAGAGGAAGCGTACTCTTTTACAAAAGCACCACGTTATGATGAAAAAGTGGTGCAAACTGGACCATTGGGAGAGGAGTTGGCACTTGGAAATAAACTTTTTTTAGCATTGTATGAAAAATATTTGGATTCTACATTTGTGCGTGAACTTGCACGTATGGTTCGTCCAATGCGTTTTATAAAACTGATGCAAAGAGAGATAGCAGATGTAATAGTGCATAAAAAAGATCCAATTTATGTAAAACCAAAAATAAAATCAAATGCACAAGGGGTTGGTTTAACACATGCAGCACGTGGAGTGCTTGGGCATTGGATTAAAATTCGCAATGGTAAAATAGCAAACTACCAAATCATCTCCCCAACAACATGGAATGGTTCCCCTAAAGATAAAGATGGCAATAGAGGTGCTTGGGAAAAAGGGCTTATTGGTGTGCATATAAAAGATATAGATAACCCTATGGAGATGGGGCATATTATACGTAGTTTTGATCCATGTTTGGTATGTACGGTGCATTTTATAGGTAAAGAAAAAAAGGTAACGCTAAGAGTATGACACGGATTATTTGTGTAGGAAATAGGTTTGCATATCCAGATAATTTTGGCATTGTTGTTTATGAAGCTTTAAAAAATAGAGAATTAGAGAATATAGAAGTGGTAGAAGGTGGTGTTGGTGGAGATAGTTTAGCACTTTATTTTGAAGATGATGCAAAGATTTTAATAGTAGATTATGCAACTAATGAACTTCCAAAAGTTATAACACAAGATGATATTGCACAACTCAATATTGATGAGTACAACCATGCAAATGCACTGTTGTATTTTTTAACCTCAACGCAAAAAAAATATACTCTTTATTTGTGTAGTGATATGTTTGATGCAAACAATATAGAATCTTATATAGAAGAGATTTTAGCTCTTGCAAAGGCTTTGTGATGCAACTTACAAAAAAAATGCTTATAGATGAGATAAAAGCACTCAAAAAAGCTTCTGCCCTTCATGCGAAATATTCAGTTTCTCAATATAAAAATGTACTCAAAACACTCGATGCACTCGAAGCAGAAAAAGAGCTTTTAGAACAAAAAGTAAAACAAAGAACTATCCATTTAGAAACAGAGATACAAGAAAATAAAGAGCTTACAAACAAGCTTGAGAAAGTAGCAAAGTACGATCAGCTCACAGGTTTGGCAAATAGATACCTTTTTTTAAATGAGTTAAGTATTATTCAAAATGAGGCGAACCTTTTACAAAAACCTTTTGCACTTTTATTTATAGATTTAGATGGCTTTAAATTGGTGAATGATACCTATGGGCATGAGATTGGTGATGTGCTTTTGCAAACGGTTGCTAAGCGTTTACGTAGTGTTGTAAGAAAAGAGGATATGGTAGCTCGTTTAGGGGGAGATGAATTTACTATTATTTTGCGTAATATCGATCAAAAAAGTAAAGTTGAGTTTATATCCACAAAGATTATTCAAAGTGTAAAAGAGGTTATATCAATAGAGCAAATAAATGTTTACGTGGGTGCTAGTATTGGTATATATTTATACGATTTTGAAAGTGATGTGCAAGATATAATTGCAAAAGCAGATATTGCAATGTATGAAGCTAAAAAAGGTGGAAAAGGGCAGTTTATATTTTTTGATAGTTATATGCAAGAGCAATTACAAACAACAACACATATAAAAACAAGAATTAAAAACGCACTAAAACGTAAAGAGTTTGTAAATTATTATCAGCCTGTTATTGGTAGTAACGATTTAGAGATCAAAGGTGTTGAGGTTCTTATTCGTTGGAAAGATCAAGGTAAACTTGTACCACCAGATAAGTTTATCCCTTTGTTAGAAGAGGATATCTCCCTTATAAAAGAGGTAACATTTTGGCAAATTGAAGATACGATAAAAAAACTCTCAAAAATTGACATTACTTTTGCTATTAATATTTCAGCAAAACTTTTAAGTGATAATGATTTGATACAAACACTTCAAAAGTTGGAAAAAAAATATAGTTTTGATAAAAAAAGGATATTTTTTGAAGTAACAGAAACATCACTCTCTAGTAATTTTTTGGTTGCTTCAAAAATTTTAAGAATAGTTAAACAGATGGGATACAACCTTTCATTAGATGATTTTGGAACAGGTTACTCCTCGTTGGCATATTTGCGTGAATTCCCATTTGATGTTATGAAAATAGATAAAAAGTTTTTAGATAATTTAGAAAAATCTCAAAAAGATCAAAAACTTTTAGAAGCAATTATTTATATGGCACATCTTTTAGATATGAGAATTATTTTAGAGGGTGTTGAAACGCAAAAACAAGTTGATATGTTTGAAAAAAATGAGTTTACAAAGTTCCAAGGTTTTTTCTTCTCAAAACCATTAGAGTTTGAAACTCTTTTAAAAAATTATAAACGTTGAGGGTCTTTGAACTCCTCTATAATTTGCTCTAAAGAGATAAGTTGTGTGTTTTGTTGAATTGCAATATTTTCTTTTTCTAAAATTTTTAGGAGTGTTTGGATATAACTTAAAAATTTTTGTTGCATAACATCACTTAGAGCTATCTCGACATCTATAATTTTTGGAACAATCCCTAAAACACTTGAGCGTGGTAACTCTTTACCCATGAGCTCTAAAATATCAAAACATTGTAGTACTCCAATTTCATGAGCTCCACCAGAATTAAGTCCATACCCTGTAAGTTCATGAGACGGTATATGGTAGATAC
>CAYNVR010000111.1:0-4769 GCA_964400715.1 uncultured Sulfurimonas sp. | reverse complement strand
ACCTCCGACCACTTCGATGTCAACGAAGTGCTCTACCCCTGAGCTACCCGAACAAGAGGTGAAACTATACAAAATAGTAGCTTAAATGAAGTGTAAAGTATTAGTGTTTAGATATCAATTTCTTTAAATATGCTACAATTTGCAAAAAGGTAATATATGGATTTAACACATTTAGATGATAACCAAAGACCAAAAATGGTAGATGTGAGTGATAAAAACTCAACAACAAGAGTAGCTGTGGCTAGTGGTAAAATAGAGATGAGTCAAGAAGCATTTGACAATATAGTAAAAGAAAAAAACAAAAAAGGTCCAGTTTTACAAACTGCTGTTATAGCTTCTATAATGGGTGTTAAAAAAACAAGTGAGCTTATACCTATGTGCCACCCATTAAACCTTAGCGGTATAAACTGTGATGTAGAAGAGTTACCAGAACTACCAGGTTTTAAACTAACTGTTACAACAAAACTAACAGGTCAAACAGGTGTAGAGATGGAAGCACTAACAGGTGTGAGTGTTGGTCTTTTAACTATCTACGATATGGTAAAAGCGATAGATAAAGCTATGGTTTTAAGAGATATTCAACTAGAAAAAAAATCAGGAGGGAAAAATGGAGACTTTACAAGATAAACTAGATGGGAAAAAACTAGAATTGGAGTACCCTTGTAGCTGGTGTTACAAGGTTATAGCAACAGAAAAAGAGGCTCTTCAACAAGCCATAAAAGATGTTATAAGCCAAAGAGAACACAAACTTACACACTCAAATAACTCTAAAAGTGGCAAATATGTAAGTATGAACTTAGACTTATTAGTTCACAATGAAGATGATAGAAACTTTATCTATGAAGCTCTTAAAAAACATCAAGATATAAAAATGGTTTTATAATGGATAGATTAAAACAAGCACTAAAAGAGTACAAACAAAACAAACAAAACTTCAAGCCATACCACATAAGTATGAGAGAGTTAAACCTATGGCTTGAACAACAAAAGGGAAAATAGATGCAAGTCTTAACATCTGAAATCTATGAAGAACAACTAAAAGAAATTTTAACAAAAATCGCTCAAAATAGCTTTGAAGATGCAAAAAAATTTAAAATCTATCTAGATACTATCATTATAAACATACCAACAAAAGCTCAAAAATACAAAAAATCTACATATTTTGACGATGAAAATATAAAAGATGTAGAGTACGAAGGTTTTAAAATACCTTTTTTAATAGACAACAACAACTATGTTGTTCTTGGTATAGTGTAAGTTTGTTAAGGTGGTGACAACCTAACCATATTTCAACTGACAAGTCATCATCCTCTCAACTAAAACTCTCGCAACCTCAACTTTTCCATCTACCATTGTAGTTATGTCTAAGTCTTGGAGTTTTTCTTTCTCTTCAAGTGATGTTACTTTTACTATAACATTTGCATTTTTTGTTTCTTTTAGTATCGCTTCACAGATGAGTCGTTTTTTGTCAAGGTTGTCAAGTGTTACTATAACTGCGGCTGCGGTATCTACATGTAGAGCTTCTATTATGGCAGATTTTGATACATCTCCCAAATATGCTTCTATGCCATCGTTTAGTGCTTCTTGAACATGTTTGTTAGAGTTATCTACAACTATGTAGTGAGCATCTATGGCATCAAGATGTTTGGCAACAAACTTACCAACCACACTGTAACCACAAACCACCACATGGTCTTCTATACCTTTTAGTGAAGACATATCCTCTTTTTTAACCTCTTTTTCTTTAACAAGATTTTCTACAAAATCGTTTATCTTAGGTATGAAAAACGGTGTTATCATCATAGAGAGAATAACTATCAAAACAAGTAAAGATGCTAGTTTTTCATCTATTATCCCTCCATTTGTAGCAACTGCAAATATAACAAAAGAGAACTCCCCTATCTGCGACAAAGAAAGAGCAGTTTTTAATGAAACTGTCATAGAGTTAGAAAACCTAAGAGCCACAAAAATAATGCTCGTTTTAACAAACAGTACAAACAAAAACATAGCCATAATTAAAAAAACATTATCTAAAAACATAGCTATATCTATCTTCATACCAACTATAACAAAGAAAGTTCCAAGAAGTATATCTTTAAAAGGTGCTATATCTGCTTCCACTTTGTGGTGATATTTTGTCTCTGCTATAATCATACCAGCCAAAAAAGCTCCCAAAGAGTAGGTAAAGCCCATATAGTGTGCAAACAAAGAAGCTGACATAACTATAAACAAAACAGACCCCATAAAAAGCTCATCAACCTCAGAAGAAGCAGAAAAATGGAGTAACCAGTTCATAATCCTCTTACCAACCACAAACAACAACCCAATAATAACAATAGCACTCAAAAAAGTTTCAAGCAAAACAGTTGAAACATCTACGGAACCATTATCTGTCAAAAAACCCATAAGTATCAAAATAGGGATAACCGCTATATCTTGAAAAATAAGTATCCCCGTGGCTTTTTGTCCGTATGGTTTATATATATCTTTTGAACCTTTTAAATATGTTAAAACAACCGCAGTTGAGGAGAGTGAAAAAGCCAAAGAGATAATAATTGAAGAATATATCTCTATATTAAAAATAAATCTTGAAATTATAAATATAACAAATGCACTAAAACCAACCTGCATAAAGCCGTTTAAAAATATATCTCTTTTCATACTGTTCATCTTGTTTAGAGATATTTCAAGCCCTATGGTAAACATAAGAAAAACTATACCAAACTCACCAACCAGCTCTAAGATGTGAGAATTGTGTGCATCGTGAAGGTTAAAACCATAAGAGATTATGGTTCCGGTTAAAATATAACCTATGATTTGTGAAACCCCTATCTTTTTTAAAAACAGATTTAAAACGATAGAAATTCCAAGTGTTATAACTACATAAAGTAGTGCATTATCCATTATCAACTCTTTTTTATGAATTATATAATATAATCACAAAGATTTTAATAAACTATGGAGATTTTTAGATGACAAAATACATTTTTGTAACTGGTGGAGTTTTAAGCTCCCTTGGAAAAGGGATAACAGCGGCGAGTATAGGAACATTGCTTAAACACTCAGGTAAAAATGTAGGTATGTTAAAAATCGACCCATATATAAATGTTGACCCTGGAACTATGAGTCCACTCGAACATGGTGAGGTTTTTGTTACAAAAGATGGTGCTGAAACAGACCTTGACATAGGAAACTACGAAAGATTTTTAGACACATCTTTTTTAAAAACTTCAAACTTCACAACAGGGCAGGTTTACAGCTCTGTTATAGAAAGAGAAAGAGCTGGTGGTTACCTCGGGCAAACAATTCAAGTTATACCACACATTGTTGGTGAGATTGTAAACCGCATAAAAAAAGCTGGTGAGGGGCATGACATACTTGTAGTTGAGCTTGGTGGAACAGTTGGAGACATAGAAGGGCTACCTTTTATGGAGGCTATCCGCCAGATGAAACACGATGATGAAGTAGCTGGAACATTTTTTATCCATGTAACACTTATCCCATACATAAAAGCAGCTGGTGAATTAAAATCTAAACCAACTCAACACTCTGTTCAAGAGCTTCGTCGCATAGGTATAACTCCGCAGATGATAATCGCAAGAAGTGAAAACCCACTTCCAAAATCGTTCAAGAAAAAACTTGCTATGAGTTGTGATGTAAACACAGACAGTGTCGTAGAAGCAACAGATGCAGCAAGTATCTATGATGTTCCTATGAGCTTTTTAAGACAAAATATCTTAAAACCAATAGCAAAAGAGTTAGAACTTGGTGAACTTGAACCAGATATGACTGAGTGGGACGGACTTGTTAAAAAGATAGTTCAACCACAAGGTAGAGTTGTTATAGGGTTTGTTGGCAAATACTTAGCACTAAAAGAGTCTTACAAATCTCTAACAGAAGCACTCATACATGCAGGAGCTCACTTAGATAGCAGAGTAGAAATCTGCTGGGTGGACTCAGAAGAGATAGAAGACCGTGGTGCAGAAGCACTTTTAGCTGACTGTGATGGTATCTTGGTAGCTGGTGGTTTTGGTAGCCGTGGTGTTGAGGGTAAAATCAAAGCCATAGAGTATGCTCGTGTAAACAAAGTTCCATACCTTGGTATCTGTTTGGGTATGCAACTGACACTTGTTGAGTATGCGAGAAATGTTTTAGGTTTAGAAGGTGCTAACTCTGTTGAGTTTGACGAAAACACTCCACACCCTATGATATACTTAATAGATAATTTCTTAGACCAAAGTGGTGGTATGCAACTAAGAACTCACCAATCCCCAATGGGTGGAACACTTCGCCTTGGTGAGTACCCGTGCGATACAAAAGATGGCTCACTAATCCAAAAAGCATACAATGGTGAAAAAACTATCTTTGAGAGACACAGACACCGCTACGAAGCAAACCCTGCTTACAGAGAGGAACTTGAAAAAGCTGGTATGATAGTAACTGGTGAGAGTAACGGACTTATAGAAACAGTTGAGATTGAGGGACACCCATGGTTCTTGGGAGTGCAGTTTCACCCAGAGTTTACATCAAGACTCCAATCTCCAAACCCATCTATCCTCGCTTTTGTAAAAGCATCTCTAAGTGCAGAATAGACTCTTAGACAAAAAATCCCTTTTTGAACTACTCTCAAAAAGGTTTTGTGAGGGTGAAAAAAAGCTCTCACACATCCCAAACCCTGCCTTGCTTCACGACGGTGAAAAATCTGCTAAAAAAATCGCACAAGCTATAAAAGAGAAAAAAAAGATAACCCTTGTCGGGGACTATGATGT
>CAYNVR010000110.1:0-4805 GCA_964400715.1 uncultured Sulfurimonas sp. | reverse complement strand
TATGAGGGTAAATCGTGGTAAGTCTATCTTGACAGTTTGAGCTGCTGGTCCACTTCCTATGATGATGTCAATTCTAAAATCTTCCATAGATGAGTAGAGTATCTCCTCCACTGCTGGACTTAGTCTGTGAATCTCATCTATAAAAAGTATATCTCCCTCTTCAAGGTTTGTAAGTATGGCTGCTAAATCTCCACTTTTTTCTATCATAGGGGCAGCTGTTACTTTTATGTTTGCTTCCATCTCATTTGCTATGATGAGAGCAAGTGTAGTTTTACCAAGCCCAGGAGGTCCAAAAAACAAAACATGGTCAAGTGCCTCCCCCCGTTTTTTACTCGCTTGTATAAAAACTCCAAGATTTTTTTTAATCTGCTCTTGCCCTATATACTCACTCCAAACATCTGGACGAAGAACTTGTTCAGAGCTTTGCTCATCTATGCTAAAAGTCTCTACTTCTACTATTCTATCCATTAGTAAGTGTATTCCTCAGTTGGAAATTGTTTAGTTTGAACCTCTTTGGCATAAGTAGCTACGGCATCTTTTACAAGTGTAGCACCATCGAGATATTTTTTTACAAACTTAGGTGTAAACTCCTCAAAAAATCCAAGCATATCTGAAAAAACAAGCACCTGTCCATCCACTTCACAACCAGCACCTATACCTATGACAGGTATATCTACACTCATAGCAACCTCTTGTGCCACTTCTGCTTTTACCCCCTCTATAACCATACAAAAAGCACCAGCATCAGCAACAGCCTGAGCATCTTTTAGGAGTTGGTATTGTTCATCTTGATTTTTACCTTTTACTTTGTAGCCACCTTCACCCCTTACAGATTGTGGCAACAAACCTATGTGTCCACAAACCGCTATACCGTTTGATGTAAGGTGAGAGATAACTTCTGCTTTATCTTCCCCACCCTCTATCTTTACACAATCTGCACTTGTTTGTTGAAAAACTTTTATGCTGTTTTTTAGAGCTTCCTCTTTTGTTGTGTATGTTCCAAACGGCATATCGCAAACCACAAAACTGTTTTTTGCACCACGACAAACTGCATTTGTGTGGTATATCATCTGTTCAAGTGTTGCACTTAGAGTATCACTTTTTCCTGCAAAACTCATATTTAAACTATCACCCACCAAAATCATATCTGCACTCTCATCAAACAAAGAAGCAAACAAAGCATCGTAGGCTGTTATCATAACAAGAGGTTTAACACCTTTTGCCTTTTTTATCGAAGTTATGGACATTTTTTTATTCATTTTAAAACTCTTTTTACTTTATGAAGTTTGGTAAAAGTTATTTTAACCAAAAATTGCTATAATTTGGCACATATAGGAGAATATTTTATGGGTGTTCGAAGTGATTTAGAAGCCAACTTTGATTTTGAGCTAGTTGATGAGTTCTTAGATCACTACTCAATGATGGTTGAAAGTATGGAGATAATGATTATAGACCTCCAAAAAGAGAGTATGTACAAAAGAAGTATAGACGAGCTTTTTAGGGTTTTTCATAACATAAAATCTGCCGCTGGTTATCTAAATATACCATCTATGTTAAAACTAGCTTCCATAGTTGAAGATGAGCTAGATGACCTAAGAAATAGTGACATAAAAATAAATGAAGAAACTATCTCTTGGCTTTTAAACATAAGTGATATGTTTGCAAAATGGAATGATGACTTAAAAAACGACAACACCCTCTCACATGTAAAGTATTCTTTGTTAAAAATCCCAGATACAAACAAAGTAGAAAAATGAAAAAATTAGTAGCATATATAACATCAGGGTATCCTGAAAAATCTTTTACAACAGACTTGGCACTGAGCCTAGGGGAAAATGGGGTAGATATCTTGGAACTTGGTATACCGTTTTCAGACCCTGTGGCAGATGGACCACTCATAGAAAAAGCGAACCACAAATCTTTGGAACTTGGTTTTAAGTTTGAACACCTTTTAGAGATTTCAAAAGTTGTTGCACCACAAATAGATACTTTATGGATGGGTTACTTTAACAGTTTTTACCAGCAAAATATGGAAAAACTTACAGCCAAAGCAAAAGAGCTACATGTAGATGGTTTTATCATCCCAGATTTACCGCATGAAGAGGCTCAAACATATAAAAAACTTTTCGATGACAACAATCTAGCAAACATCTCATTTGTAGCTCCAACAGACAGCAAAGAGAGGATAGCAGAAGTTGTAAAAGATGCTAAAAAGTTTATATATATGGTGGCATACACAGGTATAACAGGTTCAGGAACCAGTGAAGACTTACAACCATTTTTGGCAGATATAAAAACATTTACAAACACAGATGTATATGTTGGTTTTGGAGTAAACAAAAAAACAGCAAAAGATAAAGTAAAAGGTGCGGACGGTGTTATAGTTGGTAGTGCTTTTGTGGATATACTTCTAAAAGATAGTTTAAACTACACTCAAAAAATCAAAGAGTGTAGTTCACTTGCAAAAGAGATAAAAGAGATTATAAACTAGTAAAGTGTGAAACAGTAAAACAGCTTTAAACTAAACTTTTAACATTTTTAAGTATCATTTTACATATTTTTTATAGGATTTTGTAATGAGTAAAGATTTGTTTAAAGACTATGTCCCAGAAATTATAGAATACGACCCAGCTGTTGATGGTAGTGATGAGCATAAGATAAGAGATGAACATCTAAGCACAAAAGAAAATCTACTTGAAAAGATACGAAAAGCAAAAGCAAATGCCAAGAAAAACAAAACAACTTACAGACAACCCATACGAACAGAGAATGAGAATTAACTCTCGCCAAAGGCGAAGCTTTAGTGACTGAGTAACATTTGGACTTTGTTCAAATGTTATGAGATGATAAATAGGAGACACATAGTGTTCACAGGATTAATTAAAGAGATAGCCGAAGTTAAAAGTTTCACAGGCTCAACACTTACCATAAAAGCAAAACACAAACCCTCTCTTGGAGACAGTATAGCTATAAATGGGGCTTGTTTGACTGTAACAAATATCTATGCTGATGGTTTTAGTGTAGAACTCTCACCAGAGAGTCAAAAACTTTTAGCGATAGAAAACTATAAAAACCGTGTTCACATTGAACCTGCTATGATGATGGGCGATAGGTTTGATGGGCATATGGTGCAAGGGCATATAGATACCGTAGGCACTGTTTTAGATATAAAAAACAATGGAAACTCTTACGATATTTTTGTACATGTAGATAAAAAGTTTATCCCCTACATAGTTCCAAAAGGTTCCATAACCATAGATGGTGTCAGCTTAACGGTAAATGATGTGTATGAGGATTCTTTTAGACTTACAATCATTCCACACACTATGAAAGAAACTATCTTTTCCACATACAAAAAAGGCTCACATGTAAATGTGGAAACAGATATGTTCGCAAGGTATGTTGCTCACATTCTTAAACATCAAAACAAACCTCAAACACTTAGTTGGGATGAGGTAGATGCTGTTTTGGCAACTTACTGATGCAAAAAACTCTCAAAGATATTTTTGGTCACAACACTTTTAGACCTTTACAACAAGAGGGGGTTGAGACCATACTAAACCATCAAGATTTGTTGATGATACTACCAACTGGTGGTGGAAAGTCTTTGGTTTACCAACTCCCTACAATGCTTATGAGTGGCATAAGCATTGTTATATCTCCACTCATAGCACTTATGCAAGACCAAGTAGCCTCTCTAAAAGCTCAAAACATACCAGCAGATATGATAAGCTCTGCTCAAAGTTATGAAGAGATAGACGAGATTATATTTAAAGCAAAAAACAATCAGCTAAAATTTTTATACCTCTCACCAGAGAGGTTAAACACACAATCAACCCTAAACCTTTTACACTCTTTAAACATAAACTTTTTTGTAGTCGATGAAGCTCACTGTATAAGTCAGTGGGGACACGAATTTAGGGAAGATTACAGAGCTTTGGGTAACCTAAAAGCAAATTTTCCACATGTAGGTATTTGTGCATTTACCGCAACAAGCACTCTACATGTAGAAAATGACATAGTAAAAAACCTAAATCTACAAAACCCACTCATCTTAAAAGGTAAAATTTTTCGCAAAAATATCTTTATCTCAGCAGAAAGAAGGATAAGCAACGGACAAGTACAACTTAAAAACTTTTTGTTAAGACACAAAGATGAGAGTGGCATAATCTATGTTAGTTCAAGAAAAAAAGCAGAGGAGTTAAGTGCCTACCTCAACCAAAACGGCTACAACTCACTTGCTTACCATGCTGGACTTCCACAACATATAAGGGAGCAAAACTTTAAAATCTTTGTCAATGACAAAATCAACATAATGGTAGCAACCATAGCTTTTGGAATGGGTATAGACAAAAGTGACATCAGGTTTGTAGTGCATATGTCTTTGCCAAAAACACTTGAAAACTACTATCAAGAGATAGGTAGAGCTGGTAGAGATGGTGAGGACAGTGAGGTGTTACTACTGTTTAATGCAGGAGATATTGTTCAACATAAAAGATTTTTAAGTGAGATTACAGACCAAAACTACATCCAACATCAAGAACAAAAGATAGAAACCATCTACAAATATGCCACAAGTGAAATCTGTTTTCACAAACAGATAGCAAACTATTTTAACGATGAGTTAGAGAGTTGTAAAAACAGGTGTGATAACTGTCTAAACAGTGATGATGAGAGAAAAGATATAACAAAAGAGGTGCAGATGGTTTTAAGTGCCATCTACAAAACAAACCAAGGTTTTGGGAAAAACTATATCATAGATATTTTAAGAGGCTCAAAAGAGCAAAAAATCTTGGCAAACAAAG
>CAYNVR010000109.1:0-4839 GCA_964400715.1 uncultured Sulfurimonas sp. | reverse complement strand
GTTTGTTTTTCTGGGGACATTATAGTGTTTTGGTGGAGTTGTGTCTTGTTCTAACTCTATGGCTATGAACTCATCTGTGTTGTTAAAAAACTCACCATATTCACTGAGTTTTGCTCCCCAGCTTAGTTTTTTGTCTATATATGTTTGAGATTTGGAGTCAAGGAGCTTTTTTATCTCCTCCATCTCCAAGTCGTAACCACCAAGCAAAAACACTCTTTTCACTTAAAAATCCTCTAAACTTATAGTCTCTTCTGTTTTGTTTTCTAAGTCTTTTATCCAGATAGTGTTTGTTTCTATCTCGTTTGTGCCTATGACACAACAAAATCTTGCATCTACTTTATCTGCCGATTTTAGGTGGTTTTTTAGAGATTTTGCTTTGTAGTCTATGGTTACTTTTTTTGTTTTTCTTTTTTGTTGGGCTATCTTTACAACCAAATCTACCGCTTCACTATCCATAGCACCTATGTAGTAGCCAACTCTTTTTTCTTGTGGCATCTCTATGAGTTCTAAAAGTCTTTCCACTCCCATGGCAAAACCAACAGCAGGTGTTGCTCTACCATCTAAAAACTCTACAAGTCTGTCGTATCTTCCACCACCAGCTATGGCACTTTGGCTACCTATGTTGTTGCTTACAAACTCAAAAGCAGTTTTTGAGTAGTAGTCAAGTCCACGAACAAGGTGAGTGTCTATCTCGTAGTTTATGCCATTTTCATCAAGTATCTTTTTTAGTTTTGTAAAATCATCGCTACATGTAGAACAAAGGTTGTCTATGAGTTTTGGAGCATTTTGGTAGAGTTTTTGGCAGTTTTCATTTTTGCAGTCAAGAACTCTTATGGGGTTTGTTGCTTTTCTCCTTTTACAGTCTTCACAAATCCCATCTTCAACACTCTCTATGAAAGAGACAAGGTTGTTTCTGTATGTTGGCATACACTCTTTACAACCAAGAGAGTTTAGTTGTAGTGTGTAGCCTATGCCAAGCTCATTTAGTATGTCGCTTACCATCATAATCATATTGGCATCTTCATAAACACTACCCACTCCAAAACTCTCCACACCAAACTGGTGAAACTGTCTGAGTCTCCCTTTTTGAGGTCGCTCATACCTAAACATAGGGCCATGGTAAAAGTAGCGGTGAACTCCACCAGCACGGTCAAGTTTTTTTTGTATAAAAGCTCTAACAACCCCAGCTGTTCCCTCTGGTCTCATACAAACATCATTTTCACCTTTGTCTATGAACTGATACATCTCTTTACCAACTATGTCGCTACTCTCACCAACACCTCTTTTAAAGAGTGCTGTTTCTTCAAGTATGGGTGTTTCTACAAAGTGAAACCCGTAGTTTGTAGCTACTTTTGTAGCAGTTTTTATAAAATGTGTATATCTTTTGTAGTCATCATCGCTTAAAATATCGTTCATACCTCTTAGAGAGTTTATCATTTTTCTACCTTTTTTACTATCTCGTTTGTTATGTTTTCTATGCTGTTTTTCGCATCTATCTCAACAAGTTCTAAGCCAAGTAACTGAGTTGCTGTTTTTATGTTTTGTTGTATCTCTAAAAGATACTCAACACCCCTTAGCTCTATGCCGTCTAACTCTTTTTGGGAGAGGCGGTATCTTAGCTCATCTTCACTAAGATGTAGCAAAAAAACTTTTTGTGGAAGTATATCATCTGTGGCAAAACGGTTTAACAAAACAAGTTCATCTTTTGTTATGGCACCTTGAACAAGTGCATAGGCTATCCCACTTATCACACTTCTGTCTGAGATGATTATTTTACCCAAATTTGGTTTTATAACTTCTTGTATATGTTCTGCTCTGTCTGCCAAAAATAGTAAAAACTCCGCTTTTTTGCTTTTTACCTCACCACTTAAAACTATCTCTCTTATCTTTGAGCCTATCTTTGTTGCTCCTGGTTCTTTTGTGATGATGGCATCTTCAAACCTCTTTTTTAGCTCAGCTATCTGTGTGCTTTTTCCCGCTGTGTCTATCCCCTCTATGGCTATATACATTGTTTTTTCTCTTTTAGTTTTTTTTCCACTTTTTTGTGGACAAGGTGTTTTGTTTTGCCGTTAAATTTTACCAGATTTCTCACTATGGAGGAGCTTACAAAAGCATTTTTTAGTGTTGGCATGAGGTAGATAGTCTCTAACTCATCATCAAGTGAGTGGTTTAGGTAGCCAAGTTGTAGTTCGTACTCAAAATCGCTCACCGCCCTTAAACCCCTTATGAGGATTTTTGCATTGTGTTGTTTTGCCAAATCAACCGTTAGGTTTGTAAAGCCAACCACTTTTACATTTTGTAGTTTTTTTGTAGTTTTTTTTACCATAGAGATTCTCTCTTTTAGCTCAAACATAGGTTTTTTCTCTTGTGAAAATGCCACAGCTACTATCACCTCATCAAAAAGTTTACTTGCTCTTTTTACTATGTCTAAGTGTCCGTTTGTTATGGGGTCAAAAGTTCCAGGGTAGAGGGCTATTTTTTTCACTATTTCCACCTTTTGTAAAGTTTGTGTTTTATGCCAAGCAGGTCAAACCATTTGCCTATGACAAAGTTTTCCATATCGTCAAGTGTTTGTTGTTTTGAGTAGTAAGCCATAACTGGTGGAGCTATAATCACCCCCATAGCTGAGAGTTTTTGCATATTTTCAAGTGCTATGGTTGAAAATGGCATCTCACGAGGGGCTAAGATGAGTTGTTTTTTCTCTTTTAACATCACACTCGCACACCTTGTTATGAGGTTATCACTTATGCCACAAGCTATCTTTGCCAAAGTGTTCATACTGCATGGTGCGATTATCATCGCATCTACACCAAACGAACCAGAAGCAACACTTGCAGATATATCTTTGTTGTTATGCACAGTTGTGTTTTTGAGCTCTTTTTTCAAAACTGTTTTTGAGTTTTTTGACATTATAAGATGTTTGTCTATCTTTTTTGGGAGTAGTTTGACCATCTTTAAACCAAGGTTTACACCACTTGCTCCACTTGTTGCTATCACTATTTTTTTCATTTTAGAGTTGCCCTTTTTTCACCTGTAATTTTTACATGTAGCTTTTTTTTGTTTGCTGTTTTAACAGGTATAGTATCATTGAGTTTACCATTTTTTAAAGCTTTTGCACTAAAAAATATCTCTATGTTGTCCTCTTGAAAAGAAACATTTATGGTTTCACCCCTTTTAACAAGTGTTAGTGGAGAGATATCTTTTTGTGTAAGTATTTTACCTTTTTTTATGTTGTATCTTGCTTCAAAGCTATTTTCTTTAAACTCTAAAATGGGGAGGGCTTTAAAGTTTTGTAGTTTTACATGTACTTTTTTTACATTTAAAAGTGAGAGTCTTTCTTTTCTTTTTATATCTGCTGTTGTTTCAAAAGAGTCTATGTAAGCATCTATTTTATAGTTAAAAAAAATCTTTTTTTTGTCATCTGTTTTTATGTAAAATATATTTTCATTTTTTAGTATGTCTCTTTTTCTTAAAAAAACTTCATAACTTTTTGGTAGTTTTTCTATGTACCCTCTTGGGGAAACTTCTACATGTAGTATATCTATGTTTTTATATTTTTGTTTGTATTTTTTTGCAATCTCATCTTCTATGTATGTTGTATCTATGGGGCTTTTTTTTGTAAATTGTATGTATGGATACTTTGAAGTTGCATCAACAAAACAGTACTCTTTTAAAATTTTTATGAGATGTTTTGATTTTACTCTTAAAGAGTGTCTTCCTTCTGGGATTTTAAAAAGGGTTAAATCGTTTTGAGTATTTGGTATGAGTAAAGATGTGTTTATCTCTTTTGTAGTAACAAAATAGTTTTTTGAAAGTTCAAAAGAGTATAGTGTAGTTGTAAATAGAAAAACCAATAGTAATTTTAAAAACATAGCACCACTTATTTTTTTAAAATGATAACTATTCATAGTTAATATACAGTTTAATCTTTTAACTAAATAAAAATTTAACATCATTTTAGATATAATGGCGAAATTATTTAATGATATAGGATTTTATATGCAACAAAATATCAATGGAAAAGTTTGGACTTTTGGCAAAGATATAGATACAGATTTAATTATCGCGGCGAGATATCTAAACACATCTGACCCAAAAGAACTTGCTAAACATGTTATGGAAGATGCTGACCCAGAGTTTGTAAACAAGATGAGTGCAGGAGATATCATAGTAGCAGATGAAAACTTTGGTTGTGGTAGTTCTCGTGAACATGCACCTATCGCTCTAAAAGCTGCTGGTGTTGGTGCTGTTATAGCTCCTACATTTGCTCGTATTTTTTACCGTAATGCTTTTAATATGGGGCTTCCTATATTTGAGTTAAAAGAGAGTTGTGAGATAAAAGAGGGTGATGAAGTTAGCATAGATATGGATGCGGGAACTATCACAAACAAAACAACAAATAAAACTTACAACTTTACACCAATCCCACCATTTATGCAAGAGCTTATAGATGCTGGTGGTTTAATGAATTTTGCACAAAAAGAGATAGAAGGTAAATAATGAAAAATTATAAAATAACACTTATAAAAGGTGATGGTATAGGTCCAGAGATAGTAGATGAGGCTGTAAAAGTTTTGGATGCAGTAGCTTCTTGTTGTGATTTTAACATCACTTATGATGAAGCACTTATGGGTGGTTGCGCCTATGACATTACAGGAGACCCACTTCCACAAGAAACTATCACAAAATCACTTTCAAGTGATGCTGTGCTTTTTGGTGCAATAGGTGGACAAAAGTGGGACAACCTTCCTCGTGAAAAAAGACCAGAAAGTGGACTTTTAAGATTTAGAAAAGAGCTTGGTGTTTATGCAAACCTTCGTCCTGCTGTTGTTTATGATG
>CAYNVR010000108.1:0-4886 GCA_964400715.1 uncultured Sulfurimonas sp. | reverse complement strand
ATTTTTAGGAATTAGACTTTTGAAAATGTTGTTTTAATTTATTGGGGTAGTATAATTATTCAGAGTATGAGCCGTAAAGTATACTTATTTACCATGAGGTTTTTGAGACAAAAGCACAAGCTAATCAAGCTATATTTGAGTATATTGAGGTTTATTATAATAGACAAAGAATGCACTCTGCAAATGGTAACTTATCACCTGTGGAGTTTGAAGAAAAAATGATGTTACAAGTTGAAACAGCAGCTTAGAATGTTTATGGATAAGTATGAAATGGGGTTGACATATCATTCCTATGGGTATAACTATGAAAGAACAAGAGCTAAGTGGGGAGATTTCTCACCATAAAGTGGTGGAAGAGGGGATACATGTAAAAGCTAGTGAGAAGGTTTCAAGTAGCACTTTGTAGTGTGCTACTCTACTAACATTTTAAAGTTTTTTAGTGTAAAAAGTTTTAGGTTTTCCCCTTTTAACCCTTTGAGTTCTTTTGAAAACCCCTCTTTTGAAACAATTATAAAAATTTCTGCGTCTATGTTTGCTTTTTTTGTTAGTTCTTGTAGTTTTGAGAGTTCACTTTTTTTGATTTTTGATTTTGTGTACTTACAAACTCCAACAATGTTTTTTTTCTCTTTTGTTTGTGCATAGATGTCTAGTGATATGCCACTGTTTTGCCAAAACTCTTTTACACCCATAAGTATCTCATCTTTAAGTGCTTTTTTTATGAGTGAGCGGGAGAGTTCTGTAAATATATAGTTTGTAAACTCTGTTTTATGGTTTTCCCATCTTGTTTGAACTTCGTCGTAGCTTCCATCTCTAATACCTTGAAAAATAGGTGATACAAATGCAAACCAAAACCTCATAAAAGGTGTGTTAAAAACAAACTTATCATCTGCACCTTTACTTTTTTTACGAGATAAAATTTTATACTCTATGAGAGTTTCTATCGCTTTTTCTCCAACCTCTTGTGTAACTTTTGCTCTTTTGTAGATAGAGTTTGTTTTACCATCTCCCATAGCTATGGCTGTTAGTATAGAGTGGTAGAGTGGCTGACCTGTTGTTTGGTCTGTTATATCGTTTCTAATATATGAGTAATCATTTAAAATAAACTCTTTTATAAGCTCAAAAGATGGTTTTGAAGTGTCGATTTTGTCCCACTCAACACCACCAAATATGGCAAACTTTTCAAGTGCATCTTCCATTGTTTTTGGTTTATGCTCTTTGTAAAATGTTTTGAATTGTTCTTGTATAGACATAAAGTTCCTATTTTTGTTTGTATGGTAGCATAACTGTGCTGTTTGCACAGTTAAGAAACTTTTTTAAGTGCTGTATATGCTTCTTGCAGTAGCTGGAATTTTTGTGTGTAGTGTTGAACCATATAGTCATTTTCATTGTGAACTTTGTCTGGATGGTACACTTTGCTTAACCTTTTGTAGCTTTGTTTTATGACATCTTGACTGGCACCAATAGGGCATTCTAAGATAGTGTAGAAGTGAAGGTTGGCATCTTTTTGTTCATCTTTACAAAGGTCTCCAAAACTGTAATTTGAAAAATCACTATAAAGCGTACTAAGAAAATGGTTGTCGTAACTGTATTTTATGTTGTAGTGTAGCACATTTTTTTTGTTTAGAGTTCTATCAAGCCTTGCTTTTGCTTTTGAATCTGATACATCTACAACCAAAGATATATCTGTCCCTTTTTCTACATAAACTTCAAGTTGTGAACGAAAATAGCACATAACCCAAGAGTTTGGAGAATCAAGAGAGATAAGAACAGTATTTTTATCATAAGCATATAAATTTACTTTTACTTCTTGTTTTTTTTCCATCTTGTCTAGTTCTATCTTTATGGGTTGTGTTCCAAATTTGAGCATAGATTTTAGAAAAAACTCATGGGAGAAGTCGTGTTTTGCAGCGTGGTACTGGCTAAGTTGGTGCAAGAACTCCTCTCTAACCTCTTTTAGAGTTTCATTTCTAAAAACTAAAACAGCCTTTGGTAAAAATAACATACCTCTTGAATGATGGTTCAAAAACTCCCTCATCCATGAACTGTTTAAGGTTTCAAAGTCTGTTGTGACAAGTATAAGATTATTTAGAAGTTTGATTTTCATAAAATCCTACCTTTGTTTTGAAACATATTTTAAATGTTTTTGTACTAAGGTAGCAATTTTAATTCCACTTTTTGTTTTAGCCTCTTATTTGAGCCTCTTTTACACCAAAAAGTTCAGTAGCTTTTGTTATGAGTGGATGATTTCTACATGTAGCTTCATCTATCCTTATATCTGTTGTGTTCATACCTATCGCATTTGCGACACAACTGTCTGTAACTGGTTGTAGTTGTTGAGAAGGTTCCTCTTTTTCCTCTTTTTTGGAACATTGTAACATTTTTATTTTTGTATTTGTTCCAAAAATCTCATCTACAAAAGATTTTATGATAGGGTAACCATTTTTTAAAATCTTTTTATCTTCATTTTTTGCACAACTCTCCCAACTTAAAATATTGTTTTCAAAAGATACAAATGATATGTTGTTTTCAAAACAACTACCTAGTTCATAGTTTCTATCTTTTATTTTAGATATAATTTTTTCAAAAGGTGTTTTTTCTTTTGGTTGAGGTTTTAAAACAGGTTTTGGTTTTTCTACATGTATAGTTTTTTGTGGAGTTGTGGTTTCTGGTTTTGGAATAGTTTTGGATTGTAGAGATTCTATCATCTCATCTATCTCTTTTATTTTTAAAGCTTCTACCATTTTAAAAAATATGAGAGATAAAACAAAAGAACCATCAGCATTTATACTAAAAAGGTATTTTGATTCAGATAAAATTCTAAAAAATCTATCTAAAATAAGTGTTGAAAATTTTGGGTCTTGGTTGTACATTTTTTCTTTTAAGTATGTTATGAGTTCATCTAAAACCATCTCACTTTCATACTCTTCAAGCTCTTTTATAAATTTTGTGATTTTAGCTTTATCTTTTTCAAATATAGCTTCAAAAATGTTGTCTATAAATTGTGGGTCCACAAGCCCCAACATATCTGTAACAGTTTGTATATCTATGTTACCTTTTGAGTATATTATAGCTTGGTCAAGTAGTGTTAGAGTATCTCTTAGGCTTCCTGCACCACTTCTTGCCAAGATTTTTAGAGCTTCTTCCTCATAGTTTATATTTTCTAGGTTTAAAATGTGAACTAAATGTGCTACTATTTTTTGTAAAGGGATAGATTTAAATCTAAAATGTTGAGTTCTACTTAAAATGGTAGCTGGAAGTTTTAGAGGGTCGGTAGTTGCTAGGATAAACTTCACATAAGATGGTGGTTCTTCAAGTGTTTTTAAAAGGGCATTAAAAGCCTCTTTTGTGAGCATATGCACTTCATCTATGATGAAAATCTTAAACCTTGCAACTGTTGGTTTGTATTTTGTTTGCTCTACAAGGTCCCTTATGTCATCTATCTTACGGCTACTTGCACCATCCATCTCTATAATGTCTATATGCCTATTTTGAGATGCCATGATACAGTTTTGACAAACACCACACGGTTTGTGTGAGATACCCTCTTCACAAATAAGAGCTTTGGCAAATATACGAGCAGTTGAAGTTTTTCCACTTCCTCTTAAACCAGAAAAAAGGTAGGCATGAGAGAGTCTGTTAGAGTCAAGAGCAAGACTTAGTGTTTGTGAAACACTCTCTTGACCTATGAGTTCATCAAAGTTTGATGGTCTGTATTTTCTTGCTAAAACTTCCAAAGATTCTTTCACTTAAACTCCAATTATTTGATTGTATGAGCTACAAATTTACTCATATTGTCATGTATATCTTTTGCTTTTCTAAAACTAAGTCCACAACCCTCATAGGCAAAAAACACTCCACCTTGGTACTTAAAACCATCACTATCTGTTCCAAACTCTGCATACTCTTGGTACACTTTTTTAAAGTTGCCATAAACACCATCTCTTTGAGCAATTATTTCGTTGTTCTCATCTGCTATGGTTACATTTGCACCCTCTCTACCAAACATGGTTTTTTCAACCTGTTTTACATTTTGTAGAGGTTCAAAAGATGTTTTTAACAAGTATGGAGAGTCTGGGAAAAGGTCGTATAAAATTTTAAGCATACCTTTTGACTGAAAGAGTAGAGTATATGCTGGGTTTAGTATGATAGCCTCTTGATTTCGCATAATGTTATTTAGTGTAGTTGCCAACTCTGGTTCATCTATGGCTATATCTTCCCAAGGGTATAGTTTAAACCAGTATTCATACTTGTTTCCATCTTTGTCATAGATACCCTCATCATCAAACTCAACATCTTGTAAAAACTCAAAATGTGTAACAAATCCAGCATCTGTTGCCATCTGTTGAAGAAGTCTTGTTGTTGCTTCCTCTTCATCGTTTCCTTCAACAGATGAAAAAAGTATCTTCCACCCATCATAATACTCATCAAACTTTTGTGTATCATCAAAAAGTGTTATAAGTCTTTTAAAGTTTTGAGTTATAGCTTCGTAAACATTGTTAAACTGCCTATCTTCATCCATACCATTATGTTTTAAAACAGCCCACTGCAAAAGTGCTGTTTCAAATAAAGATGTTGGTGTGTCTGCATTGAACTCCAAAAGTTTGATAGGTTTGCCATCTATACCACCGGCAAAATCAAATCTGCCATAGATATGCCAATGAACATCATTTTCCCAACTTTTTTTTATGGTTTCTACAAGGTTAAAAGGTATGTCAAGCTCAAAAAACAGGTCATTTTCTATAACATACTCAGCACCTTTTACATACATATCGTAAATCTCATTTGAGGCTTCATAAAATGCTTCTGCTTCCTCATCTGTTATTTGTAAAATCTCATTGTCTATATATTTTGAACCATCTGTATCTGTATGCCAAGAAAATCCTATC
>CAYNVR010000107.1:0-4930 GCA_964400715.1 uncultured Sulfurimonas sp. | reverse complement strand
CAGCTTTTAGGGCAGATGAGTAAGTAGTTCCAAGTTTAAATATATGCCCAACTTCTATACCTTTTGTAAAAGAGAGAGTTCCATCACAATGTGGACAAACATCACCCTCATTTACCTCTGCTATATCTGCGAAGTAAGCAACATCACCAAGTATGCTCAAATCTACACCAACAAAATGGTAATCTTTTTCATTTGCTCCACAAATAAGGTTTGCACTATCTTTTAGGTCTATATCTACTACATGTTTAGCTTTATCTTGGTCTAAAATACCTATAAAACCTGGAACAAGCCCCAGTTCTTTTAGCTCCTCTTCACTTACATCTTCTATGTCAAGTGCTTCTGTTGCATTTAGAGCTTTTACATCTTGAAGAGTATCGCACCCTCTTATAAAAAACAGCACAACCTCACTACTGTCTTCATATATAACTTTTTTAGCTACACATTTTACAGTGTAGTAAGGGTCTATGTGAAAAAACTCTGCCAACTCATCGATAGTTTTTACATCTGGTGTGTAAAATTTGTTAAACTCTGCTTCTGGTGCTTCTGGAATGTTAGCTCTTGCTGACCTTTTTGCAGCTTCTATGTTTGCTCCATATTCACATTTTGAACAAACTGCTATGGTATCTTCACCACTGTTTGCCAAAACCATCAACTCTTTTGAGCCACTTCCACCTATGGCTCCACTGTCTGCTTCTACTATCCTAAAATCAAGTCCCAAACGAGTCAAAATCTTTTTGTAAGCATTTTCTATCGCATCGAACTCTCTGTCTAAATCCTCATAAGTCGCATGAAAAGAGTAACCATCTTTCATGATAAACTCACGACCCCTCATAAGCCCAAATCTTGGACGAGCTTCATCACGGAACTTTGTTTTTATCTGGTAAAGGTTTAGCGGTAGTTGTTTGTAACTTGTAACTCTGTTTCTAACAAGGTTTACCATCATCTCTTCATGAGTTGGCCCTAAAACAAAAAGGTTCTCTTTTCTGTCTTTAAACCTTAAAAGCTCTTTTCCAAACTTCTCTATACGACCACTCTCAGCCCAAAGCTCTGCTGGTGTTACAAAACTAAGCTCAACCTCCTGAGCCCCTACTCTTTGCATCTCTTCATTTATGATGTTTTCTATATTTTTTATAACTTTTTTAGCAAGTGGCATATAGTTGTAAAGTCCAGCTGAAACTTGCGACATAAAACCAGCTCTTGATAAAAATATATGGCTTGACAGTTGTGCATCTGATGGTGCTTCTTTTGATGTTGGGATAAATGCCTGACTTCTTCTCATACTAAAATCCTTTTAATTTTTTTCTTTTATAACTGAACTCATAACACCTGCAAAAAGGTCGTTTTGAACATCTTCTCTTGCTGTTTTTCTCATTTTACATGTCATATCGTGCAAAAATCTTTTTAGAGTTTGTTCACATGCTTTTTGGAGTTGAGCCTCATACTCTTTTGGTATATAACCAGCTTTTACAACTCTGTTTGCTTCATCTTTTGCATCTTGCGATGCTTTTAGATATATCTCTTTTATAAGTGGTTCAATATCAAGAGTATTTAACCACTCAAAAAACTCAACAACTCCACGACCTATAATGCTGTGAGCTGTTCTTGCATTTTCATTTCTTGACATTATGTTTTCATCTACAATAGATTTTAAATCATCTATAACATAAAGGTGTATCCTCTCACCTTTACTGTAACTTATATCTCTTGGCAAAGCCAAATCGAACCAGTATCTATCAAAATCGCACGATTTTATAATCTCATCTGTGATGATAGGCTCATTTGAAGATGTAGCGGTAAATAAAATATCGAACTCATTTACTGCATCTTTTAACTCGCTAAAATCTAAAACATCTGCACCACAACTTTGTGCTAACTCCTCTGCTTTGTGTTTTGTTCTATTCATTATGTAAACTTTAACACCAGCCGAAGTTAAATGTTTTGCTGTTATCTCCGACATCTCACCCACACCTATGATGAGT
This sequence comes from uncultured Sulfurimonas sp., assembly GCA_964400715.1. GTDB lineage: Bacteria > Campylobacterota > Campylobacteria > Campylobacterales > Sulfurimonadaceae > Sulfurimonas. The sequence continues at coordinate 2,951 of CAYNVR010000107.1, read as the reverse complement.
GCTTTTTTAGAACTCAAATCATCTACGAGATTTTTAAGCTGAGCCACAGCAACACTTGCCATAGAAACAGGTTTTGAAGATATATCTGTTACATTTCTAACTTGTGCAGCACATTTAAAAGCACTTTTAACTGCTCTTGCAAGTTTTTTAAAGCAATAACCATTATCGTATGCAAATCTAAAAGCATCTTTTATCTGCCCTGCAATTTGAGTCTCACCAACTATCATAGAATCAAGTGAAGCAGCAACACTAAAAAGGTGGTGGATGGCACTACTGTCGTCAAATATATCTGCTCTGCCTTCTAACTCCTCTATGCTTATGCCTGAGCGATTACTCAAAATCTCAAATATATAAGCAGTTGCTTTTTGCAAATCTGTGCAGTTACAAATAACCTCCATACGGTTACATGTAGATAGCAAGATAGCCTCCGAGATAGCTTCATTTTTGTTTAACAACTCTAAACATTTATGTTTGCTCTCTTCATCTGGATAAGATAGTTTTTCCCTTATCTCAATAGTTGAATTTTTGTGTGAAAAGCTTATTATAAGATAGTGCATTAGTAACTTCTTTTTATCATAGTTTGTAGGATGTTTTCTAACTCTTCATCACCTTTTATGGCTGACAAAGCCTCATCTGAGAGTTTTTGTGCAAGTTCAAATGACTTTTGTATAGTTCCATATTTTTGCATATTTTGTTTTATCCAGTTTTGTTCATCTTCACTAAGTTGTTTTTTGTGCATAGATTTTAGTTTGGCTTTACCTTCATCATCGAGTGCTTTGTAAAGGTATATGTATGGAAGAGTAACTTTGCCCTCTACAAAGTCATTCATAGCTGGTTTACCAAGAGTTTTTTCATCTTGTGTTATGTCTAAGATGTCATCTATTATCTGAAAAGACAAACCAAGATTTTTACCATAAAGTGCATACTTTTGAGCATCTTTTCCAACAAGCAGTGCAGAGGCTTTTGCTGATGCTTCTATGAGAGTAGCAGTTTTTAGGTATAACATATCAAGATACACCTTCTCATCTTCATTAAACTCATCTGCCAAATTTACATCTATCATCTCACCTTTTGAGAGTGCAGTAACAGAGGTAGATATAGTCTGAGCCACACTTTTGTCAAAACAAACAAGTTCAGTAAAAGCTTTTGAGTATAAAATATCTCCAAGCATAACAGCTGTTTTACTTCCCTCTGTTGCATTTACAGATGGCTTACCCCTTCTTGTCATCGCATCATCTATAACATCATCATGTAAAAGACTCGCTGCATGTATGAGTTCTACTATGGCACACAGAGTTGGAGCTTGTTTACTCTCATCTGCTATTTTTAAAATGAGTTTCGCACGAAGTCTTTTACCACCACTTAACATCCCAAAAAGGCGATTTACCTCATCATAATCACACTCATCTATGAGTCTTGCTATCTCTTGTTCAACCCTTTGCATAAAAAACCTTTTAGTTTAAATACTCCAAATCTATCTCCATCTCTCTATCGAAAATGTAAAGTTCAAAGATAGCTTTGTTTTGTTTAAAATCAAACTTTTTAAATTTAACCAGAATATATGGAACATTATAGTTACTCGCACCCTTTGGTTTTAGATAAAACCTAAAACTTCTATTTTTATAATCATCATATAAAATAGTTTGAGAAACTATAAAATCATAACTTTTTAAAACTGTTAAAGTATTGTTTATAAAAAGTGTCCACCTAAATTTAAAAAGTTTTTCGTAACCGTCATATTTGACAAGGATTTTCTTTGTTTCATCTTTTTTCAAAGAGATTGTTTTTAAAAGAGTAAGTCCCTGCCCAAAAGCCACACTACAAAACAGTGTGACTATGAAAAACCACCTTAAAAGCAAAGATTATTCACTTTGAGAAAGGATGGCACCTGTAAGTTCAACATACAAACTTTTAGTTTTTGTATCTACATCAAAACTGTTTTGAAGATTAAAATCTTTTACTGCTCTGTCTATATCTTCACCAACATATTTTTCAAGCATAAGCTCCATAGCTGCAACTTTTTGCACAAAAATATCTAACTCTTGTCTTACAATGTCGTTGTTTGCATTGAACACAACATCTAAAAACTTAGATTTTGGAGAACCTCCGAAGATATTTTCCTCATCTTCAAATAATGCTTCGTATTTCATTTTTTTCCTTTTTTAAAATTATAACAATAAATCATTAATCGACTATCTGTGTTCCAACACCCTCAGATGTAAAAAGTTCAAGCAACATAGAGTGTTCAAGTCTGCCATCTATGATGTGTGCTTTTTGCACTCCACCCTCTATGGCCTCCAAACAAGCATCTACTTTTGGAACCATCCCACCGTTTATGGTTCCATCTGCTTTTAACTCCTCTACCTGTTGTTTTGTAAGTGTGCTTAAAAGCTCTTTGTCTTTGTTTAAAACCCCAGCTGTATCTGTTAAGAAGATGATTTTGTTTGCACCTATCGCTTTTGCTACATAAGAAGCACAAAGGTCTGCATTTATGTTAAACCCAGCATGACCCATCTCTTCACCAGCAGCTATGGGAGCTATAACTGGTATAAACTTATCTTCTATGAGTCTTTTTACAACATCTGCTTTTACATTTGTTATGTTTCCAGTAAGCCCCCATTTTGCAAAATCTTTTGCTTTTGCTGTTATAAAGTGAGCATCTTTTCCACTTATGCCTATCGCTTTTGCACTGTGAGAGTTGAGTAAAGAGACTATCTCTTTATTTATCTCTCCACTTAGTATCATCTCAGCTATTCGCATAACCTCTTTTGTAGTAACTCTTTGACCATCTATAAACTTTGTTTCTATATTTAGAGCATCTAACATATCTGTAATCTTTTTACCACCACCATGAACTATAACAGGTTTTATCCCTACAAGATACATTAAAAGTATATCTTCGGCAAACTTCTCTTTTAACTGTGGAGATGTTTGAGCTGACCCACCATACT
>CAYNVR010000106.1:0-4948 GCA_964400715.1 uncultured Sulfurimonas sp. | reverse complement strand
CTTTTACTTCGTTATCTACTTTTCTAAAATCACTCTTGTAAACCAACTCCAACCACTCTTTTGAAAAATCATATAAAAGTGGATTGCTTTGCTGTTGTTGTTCAAGCTCTATAAACTTGTTTTTTACACCCTCTTTGTAGTTTTCAAACCACCTCTCAACTGTAAACTCTTTTATATTTTCATACTGAATTTTATTCTCATTTGGTGCAACTCTAACAATAGTATGTCCATCTTTTTCAAACCACTCTCTGTTTTCTCTGTCTATACCATCTAAAACATTATCAACAGCTACATTTTGTTGAGATACAATCAAAATTTTTGAATATGGATTATGAGTAATAGTTTGAAAAATCATCTCTTTTATAATAGTTGTTTTACCAGTACCAGGAGGTCCTTGAATGAGAAATATATTTTTTTCATTAAAAGCTTTTTGAACTATCTCTTTTTGATTTTGTGTCAAATTTTTATTTTTAAAATCTAGTTCAAACTCATAACCTATATCTTTGTAGCTAATTAAACTTGGAGAGATAAGCATCTGCTTTAACTCTTGATTTACTATTTTTGAAAATGCAAAATCCTTCAAAGCTTTTTTTTGTTTTTGTAAAACAGCTTGATATATTTTGACTTTTATCACAAGTTTTTTACTCTCAAAAAAACTCTCCACATCTTCTAAAAAATCAACTTTTAGTTTAAAAATACTATCATCGAACGAGTAATCATACAAAGAACCAATTTTTATACCATTGACCTCAACCAAAACATCTTGTGGTCTTTTATTTTGTAAGTTTTTACCATACTGAGAAAGTTCAACTATGTAAAAACTGACTATATTATCATCTACTTCATAACTCTCAAACTCAACTTCAAATATATCAAAAGAGTTATCTTCTATCTGGTACTCAATAATCCTTTGCCATTTTTTAAAAAATTCAAAATCTTTGTTGTGTGTTTTATTTGCATAGTTTATATAGTTAAACTGTTCATTTATAAACAAAGCAAAATCTTCAAAAGTAGTTTTAACATCTAAAAGTAGTTTTTTATAAGTTCTAAAAAACACCCTTTTTTCAACTAAAACAAATTCAAAAGGCAAAACAAAACTGTTTGTAGTTAAATTTTGTAAATCTACATAATCTATATTTTCCAACACAAGAGATGTTTTATCTACCTCTACATGTAGTAAAAAATTATCAAGCTTCATAACAAGCTTGTTACCATCCAAACTAACAGCTTCAAACTCATTTGCAGACAAACTTTCTTTTAACTCTTTTACTTTTTCCAAATCCCTATAATCAAAAAGTATGGGTACAACCCTATCAAGCTCATCTTGGTTTAGTTCATCATACTTTTCAGACACAAAAACATTTTTTAAAAGAAGGTCATACTCCTTTACCTTTACCTCAAAACTGTCATAATCTTTGTACCTTTTTAAAGGGTAAAGTTTATCTTTTCTTCGTATATTCAGATAAACACCCTCATATAAAAGTGTTAGTTTTTCCTGATTGGTTTTTTCATTGAATTTTGGTTTTACATAAAATGGTATATCTTCCAAAATATGTTGGTAAAGCCTACCTTTTATAACAGATGCATTAAAATATTTCCCCTTTGTATGGTCTATCAACACCATAAACTCTTCATCATCACCATACTTTTCTAGCAACAGATTTTCATTTTTGTTAAAAAAATTATTTAAAGAGAGTCTTTGACCATACTCATTCCAGCCTATTGTTTTATCTGTTCCAACTACTATCTCATCTTTTGTAATATAAGCCAACTTACCAAGATAAAGATAGTCTTCTGGCAACAACGGCTGAGGCATTTGCAGAGTGTTTATCTGTTCATACTGCTTATATTTAGCTAAATCATCTAGCTTTTTTTCAAACCAGTTTAGATACTCCCAGTAGGCATTTATCCTGTTTTTAGCATCTTCTACTTGATTTTTATTATTTAACAAAGAGGCTCTTTGGTATGGCGACATAGCTTCATTTTGTAACTCTTTGTCTATTGTTTCTAACAGTTTATTTAAGTCACTTCTAATCTCTTTTTTTTCATTTTTATAAAACTCAACCTCTTCTAAAAATCTCACTCTTAATCTATTGTAGTTTTTACGAGCTAACTCAAACCTCTTTTGCTGATGCCTATGAGCTTCTGTATCAAAACTTGCTCTTATATCATCTAGTTCTTCATTTAACTCATTTTGTCTTCTTTTTTCCTGCTCGGTTTTACCATTTAAAATCCAACTAGCAGTAGTTGCAGCGATGGCAATTCCAGCAAAAACAGCAACAACAGGGAACATTTAGTTTTGTCCTAGCTGAACTAAGTTATTCATATATGAAAGTTTTTGCTGGTGTAACTGTTCAAACAGTGTCATCACATAATGGGAGTTCAACCCCTCCTCTTTTTGATAAACTTTTATCTCAACCTCTATCTTGTCTATCTTATCTATAAGCTTTTCTATTAGGTCTAACTGTCTATTTCTTAGTTTAAAATCATCATCAAGCCTTTTAAACTCCAACTCAAAATTTCTTTGTATCTCCAACATCTCTTTTTCAAACCTAGCCATCTCCATAGCAAGTTTGTTGTTTGACTCTGTTATTCTAACCTGTGCTTCTATTGAGAGCTGTTTTGTTTTTTCTATCTCATTTAACCAGTCAAAACCACTTTTTACAACATCTGCACCAACCTTTGCAAGTTCTATAACCTCTGAACCAGAGAACTTAGAATCACTCTTTTTTGAAACAACTTTTCCTTTTTTTACACTTCTCACTCTATCCTCCTATCACTTCTAACGATGTTTGTGTATATAAAGTTAAAACTTCATAATATTTTTTTTCTAATTCTTGTGTTTCCCTACTAAAAGGAAACTCTTTTTTATATTTTAAAAACTCATCTTTTATCTCTAAAAAATAGTTTTTTGCATATTTATATGAACGATTTAAAATCTCATACTGTTGAGCATTATTTCTCAAAACTTTTTCTATATACTGCTCATTTTGTTCAAGTTCGTATCTAAACTTTTCATCTTCTAGTTCTAAACCTCTTTTAAAGTTTTGAAACTCTTTTTTCAAAGTTTTTATCTCTATCTCCAACTGTTTGTTTTGTTCTTTTATCTTTTTATAGTTTGCATAAGCAACAAACAACTCACCCAAAGATACAACAGCATCTACAAAAACAAGTGCAGGATTTATCTTTGTTACACCTTTTGCACCATATTTGCCAAATTGGTAAATTATCTTTGCATTTCTACTAATTCTACTAACCTCTTTAACACTAAACCTATCTACATTTCTCATATATTTTCCATTATCTTTAAAATATTCAAGTATTTATTTATATTATATCTTTCAACTTTTAAAGATATTTCACTAAACAACAAAACAGAACTCAAAATCTCAACTGTATCTGTTTGAAATATATCTCTTTGAGATATTTTAGAGTCTAAAACAAGGTTTGAACCCCTCTTTTCTCTTTGAGAAAAAGATATACTCTCCCCTGCAAACATATCTATATATCTGTGTTTATCAAAAAAGTTTTGTATCTTTTTTAACTCTTCATCTTCAAAAACATCACTTTTTATCTGCTTTTGTATATCCAAAATAGGTACACTTACAGTTATAAACTCTTCACTTTTTTCATCTTTTAACAGTTTTAAAAACTCTTTATCATCTATCTCAAAATTATAAAACTTTTTCCTATCTACTTTTAAAATTTTAAAACTAAAACCTTCAATATAGTTTTCAATTATATGCAGATATTTATCAAACCCATCTTGTAAAATCTCAAAAATATGTTCTTTATCTTTTTCAACTATCTCATCAAACTTGTTTTTAACTTTATAATCATAAAAATTATCTGCTACAATATAACCATCATTTCTATCTGCTAACTTAGAATTGTCTGCACCATATATTTTTTTACTATCACCCTCAACATAGTGTTCCAAACATATCTCTTTTTTTTGTTTATTAAAAAGATTTACAAACTCAAAAAGCTCAACTGTCTGCCTACCCTTTGAAGTCAAACTAAAATCTTCAAACATATACTCCCGCGACAAAGCAAAAGACAACTGTTTTTGTATAACCTGCTCATCTATCTGTATTATGTTAGAAATATCACCCATACTTAAACCACTGTTGATGGCTTTCATACAAAATACAGTAAATTCACCTAGCTCTTTTAAAATTCTATGTTCTATTTTTAACTCAAAAACTGAAAATTTAAAACTTATTACCAATACAATTCCTATATTTATTTTCATAATTATAACAAATTTAAGCAAGTTTTAGATAAAATTTCGAGTTCCTTTCTCTTTGTATCATTTTTAAAGTGATATGTTTAAAGCCGAAAGGGAAACATAAGCCAAAATGGCAAATACCAAAAGGAGAGCATACTCTATGAGAAATTACGAAAACTTAGTAATCGTAAAACCAACATTTACAGCAGAAGAGATTCAAGCAAGCATTAAAGCTGTTGAAGAAGTAATCACTTCAAACGGTGGCGAAATAGCTGCAACAGACGCAATGGGGATGAGAAAATTAGCATACCCTATCGATAAAAACGAAAGAGGTTACTACCATGTAATCTACTATTCAGTAGAGCCATCTGCAATCGCTGAAATTGAAAGAAAATTCCGTATTAATGAAGATTTACTTCGTTTTGTTACTATCAAATATGACACAAACCGTGAAGTAAAAGCTTGGAATGAACTAGTTCAAAAAGCTAACAAAAAAGCTAATGCAACAGAAGCAAAAGAGGAAACTACTGCTACTGAGGCAGAGTAATTTAAGGAAAGAACCCTATGTATAACAAAGTTATTTTAGTTGGAAACCTTACAAGAGATATCGAACTTAGATACTCTCAAAGTGGTATGGGTATAGCAAAAACTGCAATCGCTACTAGCCGTAAATTTACTAGCAATGGTGAAAAAAAAGAGGAAGTTTGTTTTGTAGAT
>CAYNVR010000105.1:0-4975 GCA_964400715.1 uncultured Sulfurimonas sp. | reverse complement strand
ATGTTGATGGTTGTTTAACAGATGGTAAACTTTACTACTCAAACAACATAGTTGAGAGCAAAACTTTCAATGTAAAAGATGGTTTGGGCATAACAACTTGGTTAAAGATGGGTAACCATGTAGCTATCATCACTGGAAGAAACTCTAAAATAGTAGAATACAGAGCAAAAGAGCTTGGTATAAAACACTTTTTTCAAGGTATAAAACAAAAAGGTAAAGTTTTAAAAGAGCTTTTAGAAGAGTTAAATATAGAGTTTGAAAATGTAGCTGTTATAGGTGATGACTTAAATGACATACCTATGATAGAGTTAGCAGGTAAAAGTTTTACACCAAAAAATGGGGTAAAAGCAGTTCAACAAAGGGTTGATGTTGTTTTAAGCAAAGATGGTGGTGATGGAGCAGTAAGGGAGATGATAGATATATTAGTCTCTCAAAACAATCAAGAAGAAGAGTTTTTAAAGGTTTGGTTATCTTAGATGAGTATTAGAGTTTTTTTTGTAGCCATTTTTGTTGGACTTGTAGCTATATTTTTTGGTTTTAAACCTCTACATGTAGATGAAAAAACAACAAAAGAGATAGCACAGGTTGAAGTTGAAAATTTTGTTTTATATGAGTTAGATACAAAATCTTTACAAACTTTAATGGTTGGTAAAAATGCGAAAAAATATGAAAAAAGATATGTTGTAAAAAATATAGACTACACAGACAATGGTGAAAAGTTTATAGCAAATATAAAAGCAAAAAATGGTTTATATAAAGGTGATATAATAGACCTAAGAGGTGATGTTCACTATGTTAGAGAAGATGGGCTTAGTTTGGAGACTCAACACATTATTTATGACCAAAAAACAAAAGTTGCTGTGGCAGATACAAAATATATTTTACACAAAAACAACAGTGTAGCAAGGGGAACATACCTAATGTTTGATTCTAAACAAGACAGAATAAAATCTAAAAATATAGATGTTGTTTACAATAAGGATAGTAGATGAAAAAATTAACAATTTTAATGCTGTTAGTATCTCAGTTGGTAGCACAAGAGTTAAAAATAAAAGCAAATAGTTTTGATATGGACGAGAAAAAGGGTGTTTCTGTTTTTACTGGTGATGTAAATGTGCTTAGAGGTAATGATGAACTAAATGCCTCAACAGTTACTATTTTAACAGATAAAAAAAACAATCCTACAAAATTTACAGCAGTTGGAAGTGTTTCTTTTTCTCTTCAAAGTGAAAATGGCTTAAAGTACAAAGGTAAAGCTGGTAAAGTTATATATATACCAAAAACAAAAGAGTACTATTTTTACAAAAATGTACATCTTAAACAATTAAATGAAAAAAAAGAGATAATGGGTGATGAAGTTGTACTAAAAGCAACAGATGGAAAAGCTTATGCAAAAGGTGCAAAAAGTGAACCTGTTATTATGATATTTAACATAGAAAACAACGAAACAAAAGGTAGATAAATGGTAGAAATAGTTGATGCAAAGTTTATAACATCTGCTCCAAATGTTCAAAAAGCACCACCCTCAGAGGAACAAAACGAAGTGGTTTTTATGGCAAGAAGTAATGTGGGTAAAAGTTCACTTCTAAATGCACTGACAAACCATAAAGGTTTGGCAAAAGTTTCATCTACTCCGGGTAAAACAAGACTTATAAACTACTTCGATGTTACATTTATAGACAGAGAAAATGGTGAAAAAAGTTTGGCAAAGTTTGTAGATTTACCAGGGTTTGGTTATGCAAAAGTTTCTAAGTCTATAAAAAATGACTGGGAAAAAAACCTAACAGAGTATATAGCCCAAAGGGAGCAGATAAAGCTTTTTATACACCTCATAGATTGTCGCCACCCACATTTAGAGATAGACAGTTCAGTTAGTCAGTTTCTTTTAGAAAATGCCAGAGAGAACCAGTACATTTTACAGATTTTTACAAAAATAGACAAGCTAAACCAAAAAGAGCAAAATAAAATAAGAAAAGAGTTTCCAAATGCTTTGATGGTGTCTAGTGCTAAAAAAAGGGGTATCTCAAAAGTAACTCAGATTATCTATGATATTTTAAAAGAAGATTGATTATGGTTTACAAAAAAGCCACTTTACTTGACATAGCGAGTATGCAAAAACTTGTCAAACCAGAAGTTGAGTCTGGTATTATCCTTGCAAGAAACGATGATGAGATAGCAACAAACATAAGGTCGTACATATTGGCATTTCATAAAAACGAATTGATAGGCTTTGGAGCTTTACATGTACACACTACCACCTTAGCAGAGATTCGTTCACTCATAGTAAAAGATGGTTACAGAGGCAAAGAGGTAGGGAAAAATATAGTTCTAAACTGTTTAGAAGAAGCAAAAAAACTTGGTATAAAAAAAGTTTTATCTCTAACTTACAAGCAAAATTTTTTTCAAAGATTGGGTTTTGTAGAGATACCAAAAGAGTCCCTCCCAGAACATAAAATCTGGGCAGATTGTATAAAATGTAAACACTTTCCAGTATGCAACGAAATAGCCCTAATCAAACAAATAGCATAATATTTTTATATGTTATTTCATATATTTTATATGCTAGTTTAAGTAGTATATATCTTTTTTTACCCCCTCTTTTTTCAGTACTTTTTGTACTTTTTAAAAAAGCGATAGATGAACAAGATTTAAAAAATTTAGCTATTGTCTCTTTTTGTTTGGTTATATATGAAGCAAATTTTGACCTCATACTTTTTAGTTCTATTGTTTATTTTTCATTATTGTACAAATTTTTAGTTCCAAAAATAGAACAAAATATAAGTTGTAAACATTGTATAAATTTTATATATGTTTTTATATCATACTTTGGTTTTTATCTTTTTATGTTGCTTATATCAAATATCTTTTTACTAAATAAACCAGCTATACATTATTATGTCATTTTTTATATCTTAATTGAATTTTTAATAGTGAGTTTATTATGAGATTAAAAATTATACTTTTTATTTTTATATCTATGTGGCTTATGCTCATAGTTAGAATTTTTTATTTATCAGTTTCTTCAAATAGTCATTATAAACAACTATCTTTAAACAATACTATAAAAATAGAAAAAATAGCACCAGTAAGAGGTGAGATTGTAGATAGAAATGGTGTTCCCATAGCTATTAATAAACTTGGATTTAAGATAAAACTAAAACCTCATCTACTTACTAAAAAAAACAAAGCACTGTTTGATGAAGAGGTAGATAACCTTTTGTTTTTGTTTCCAAATCTAAAAAAAGAGAGGATTATAAAAAGGTACAAAAGAAAAGACTCTTTTTATAATCATAAATATATAGAGATTATCCCTTTTATCTCTTACAAAGAGATGATGCCTGTTTACTCTATGTTGAACCTAAGAAAAAACATAAAAATATCTCCTGCACCAAAAAGGTTTTATCCATATCAAGACACATCAGCACATATTATAGGTTATGTAGCAAGAGCAAATAAAAAAGATATTGTAAAAAATCCATTAGCAGAACTTATTGGATACACAGGGAAAATAGGTTTAGAAAAGTATTATAATTCATATTTGCAAGGAGAAGCAGGGTACAAAAAAGTACAAGTAAATGCAAGTAATCAAATTATTAAAGAGATTTCATTTGAAAAACCAAACGAAAATAAGAAATTAATCCTAAATATGGACATAAAATTACAAAAATATATAGATTCACTTTTTAAAGATAAGTCAGGTGTTGTAGTGGTAATGAATGTAGATGGTTCTATACTCGCAGCTAGTAGTTACCCAACCTATGACTTAAATATATTTGTAAATGGTATGTCATACAGTATGTATAATAAACTTGCAAATAGTTTAGAACACCCATTTACAAATAAACTTATAAATGGACTTTATCCACCAGGTTCAACAGTAAAAATAGGTTTTGGATTATTATATATAACTATGAAATCAGTTGGAGAAAAATGGGGTGTTTACTGTACATCTTCACTACCTTTTGGTGGAAGAGTTTTTAGATGTTGGAAAAAACAAGGACATCATAAAACAAATATTATAAAAGCTATTAGAGAGAGTTGTGATGACTATTTTTACAAAGGTAGTATCTTAATTGGAAACAAAAAAATGAGTGATGCTATGCTTAGATATGGTCTTGGTAAAAAAACGGGCATAGATTTACCAAATGAGTTTATAGGTGTTGTACCATCTAGGGAGTGGAAAAGAAGAAAATACAACCGTTCTTGGAACCCAGGTGAGACTTTAAATACATCCATAGGGCAGGGTGATTTTTTGGTAACACCAATACAAATAGCACAACTTACTGCTCTCATAGCAACAGGTAAGCTTCCTACCCCACATTTTGTAAAAAAGTTTGATTATAAAACTTATGAAATAACATACAAAGATGTACTTACAAAACAGGAAAAAAAGAAACTCCCAATTATTAGAAAAGCTATGTATCAGGTATGTCATCATAAACATGGAACGGCTACACACTTTTTAAATTCAAAAATAGATATTGCAGGAAAAACAGGAACTGCACAAGTTATAGGGATAAAACAGGACATAGAAGAAAGAACATTAGAACACGATTTAGAATACTATAAAAGGTCTCATGCTTGGTTTACTACTTATGGACCATATAAAAATCCTCAATATGTAGTTTTAGTTATGGTAGAACATGGTGGACATGGTGGTCATGCAGCTGGGGCGATAGTTTCCAAAATATATAATAAACTTTTAGAGCTTGGTTATATCAAGAGATAGCTCTTGATATCTATATGAGAGAGTGTTGAATAAATAAACCAAGTATAATGAGTAAAAAAACAGCTCCTGCTTTGTTATAAAGTTTATTTGCTATAACAAAAAGAAGAGTTACAGAAGCAGCTGCCATAATTAAAATATCGTAACTTGTTGATGATAAATCTACATGCAGAGGATTTATGAGAGATGAAGCTCCTAAAACCATAGAGAAGTTAGCAACATTTGAACCTATAATATTTCCTATACTCA
>CAYNVR010000104.1:0-5030 GCA_964400715.1 uncultured Sulfurimonas sp. | reverse complement strand
GATGGTATCCCTATGGCTATGAGTCCAGCTCCCATTAGAAAGCATCAAAGTATTGCAAGTGAGATTATTAGGCACATTGGTAACCAACTTGTAGATTGTGAACTATGTGAAGTTTTGGGTGAGGTTGATTACAAAGTAAATGAAGAAACAGTTTTAAGACCAGATGTAACTCTTACATGTGGTGAAACGAATGAAGCCTACCTTACAAAAGCACCAGAGATAGTTATTGAGATTATCAGTCCATCAACAGCAAAAAGAGATGAAAAATATAAATTTGAAATCTATGAAGAGGAAAAAGTAAACTACTACATACTTATCTACCCAGATGATTTAAGAGCAAAGGTTTACAAGCTTGATGGTAAAAAATATGACAAACAGGGTGATTTTACAACTCAGAGTTATAAGTTTGAAAACACTACATGTAAGATAGAACTTGACTTTGAACAAGTTTTTAAACGATTTAGAAAATAGTGATGTTTTTGTATCTTGTTGCCACTTTTGTCATCTCTCTTATATTTGTAAAATTAACTATAAAATTTGCACATAGGTTAAATTTATATGATGTTCCAAATGAAAGGAGTCATCATTGTAGTATCACTCCAACAGGGGCTGGTATAGGGTTTATTTTAGCTTTATTTGTATCATTTATATTGTTTAAACATACACTTTTTTACCATTATTGGTATCTTTTTTTAGCTGTTTTTATAGTGTTTGCTACTGGTATATATGATGACAGACACAATGTTTCTGCGAGGTTTAAGTTTATATTTATATTTTTAGCGGTTATACTTTTGTGGTTTTTTGGAGTAAGTATAGATACTCTTGGTAGTTGGTATGGTTATGAAGTTAGTCTGCCATCTGTTTTGGCACTGTTTTTTAGTATGTTTGCACTTGCTGGGTTTACAAATGCACTAAATCTCATAGATGGTATAGATGGCTTGTCTGCTTCTGTTTCTGTTATTATTTTAAGTTTTTTTGCTGGTATGGGGTTTGAGTATGGAAGTGAGATTATAGTTACATTTTCCATGTTTAGCATTGCTGTTCTTTTTGGTTTTTTGATTTTTAACTGGAACCCAGCTAAGATTTTTATGGGGGACAGTGGTAGTTTGACACTTGGTTTTATCATCAGTATTTTAGCTGTTTTAAGCATAGAACATATCCACCCCATAGCCATCATATATCTCACTGCTTTACCACTTTTAGATACTCTCATAGTTATGGTTCGTCGCATACGAAGGGGAAAGTCACCATTCTCGCCAGATAAAACTCACATACACCATATAATGGTAAAGTTTTTTGATATGAATGTAAAAAAAACAGTTCTGTTTTTGTCTATGTTGCAGATTATATTTAGTGCTATTGGGTATATGATTTTAGACAGCATAAACAAAACTGGTGGGCAAAACATACCACTTTTTGCACTCATTGGATTTATGTTTATGTTTATAATCTTTTATATGATATTTACAGGAATTAAAAGAAGGCAAAATCTTATAGAACATATGTAACATTTTATAAGTTCTTCAACACTTTTTAGAGATAATCTAAAAAAAAATGGATGCTTATGTTAGACTTTACAAAATTTATCAAATACTCAAAGCCGGGACCTCGTTATACAAGCTACCCAACAGCACTCGAATTTAGTGATGCTTTTGGGTATGATGAGTATATAAATAAACTCCAAAGCCAAGATAGTTCCAGGCCTCTTAGCCTTTACTTTCACCTTCCGTTTTGTAGAAATGCTTGTTACTTTTGTGGGTGTAATGTTGTTTTTACTTCCAAAAAAGATAAGATGACTCGTTATATAGGCTACTTAAAAAAAGAGCTTGATATACTTTCAAAACATCTTGATTGTTCCCGTGAGGTTATACAGATGCACTTTGGTGGTGGGACTCCAACTTTTTTTAGTGCAGATGAACTTAAAGAGATTATAGATGAGATTAAAAAAACATTTCCAAACTTCGCAAAAGATGCTGAGGTAAGTTGTGAGATAGACCCTCGTCACATAGATGAAGAGCAGATGAGAGTGATGAGTGAAGCTGGTTTTAACCGTGTAAGTTTTGGGATACAAGATTTTGATGAGAGAGTGCAAGTAGCAGTTCACAGAGTTCAACCATATGAAGTAACAAAACAAGCTATGGATTTAGCAAGAAAATACAATATGCATTCGGTAAATGTTGACCTTATCTATGGTCTTCCATACCAAAACTTAGATACTTTTAAAGAGACACTCAGACTCGCACTCACTCTAAACCCAGATAGATTTGCAGTGTTTAACTATGCACATGTGCCATGGATGAAAAAGACTATGAGAAAGATAGATGAAACAACTCTCCCTCGCCCAGATGAGAAGTTGCAGATTATGCAATACACTATCGACTTTTTAACATCAAATGGTTATGAGATGATAGGTATGGATCACTTTGCAAAACCAGAAGATGAACTTTTTAAAGCCATAAAAAAAGGTGAGCTTCACAGAAACTTTCAAGGCTACACTACAAAAGGTGGAGCAGACCTCATAGGGGTAGGGCTAACTTCCATAGGTGAAGGGGTTGATTACTATGCTCAAAACTTTAAAGATATGCCTTCGTATGAAGAAGCGATAGAAAATGGAAAACTCCCGTTTGAGAGAGGTGTTGTTTTAAGTAAAGATGACACAATCCGCCAGTATGTCATTATGGAGCTTATGAGTAACTTTAAGCTTGACATCAAAAGGTTTAACGAAAAATTTGATGTAGAGTTTAAGGAGTATTTTGCAGATGCTATTGCTGAGTTGGATGTGTTTGTAAGTGAAGAGCTCATAACAATAGATGATGAAAAGATAGAGTGTAGCCAAACAGGAACACTTCTCATAAGAAACATATCTCAGCCGTTTGATGCATATATGAAAAAGTATGCGAAAAATCAAAAGACATTCTCTAAGACTATATAAAAAGGTTGAAAAAGATGTTAAACATACAGATACAAAATGAAAATGTAGAGTATTATTTGTATGAAAAATTTAAAGATGATGCAAATAAACTAAACCAGTTTGTAAGTGATTTTATAGAAAAAGAGATAATCAAAAAAGATATAAAAACATCTTTTAGTGAGTTAAAAAAAGATATAAAGTCAAATCATAAAACGACACTGCAAGATTTGATAGAAGAGATAAGTTAGTAGATGGTAGAGGTTATTGCTACAAATACATTTAGTAAAAATGTAAAAAAAATATCAAAAAAAGATAAGTTGTTGTATAAAGATTTACAATATCTATATAATCTTTTGCAAGAAAACCCAAAGTCTGGTATATTTTTAGGAAACAATGCCTATAAAATTAGACTAAAAAACAGTAGCAATAACAAAGGAAAAAGTGGAGGATATAGAGTGATATCTTATCTTTATAAAGATGATGTTGTAGGTTTATTGACAATATATTCAAAATCTGAAAAAGAAAATATTTTTGAAGATGAGATTGACAGTTTGATTGTTGAATTAGCTAAAAATTTTGATGAAGGTTTATAGATAGATGGAAAAAAAAGCAGAAGATATTTTTAACTTCAAAGAGTTTACAGACCCGTGTATAAAGTGTGGAAAGTGTATCCCAGTTTGTACTATTCACAATGTAAATGCAGATGAAGTTACATCTCCTCGTGGGTTTTTAGACCTGCTTGGAGCTTACCAAAGTGGTAAGTTAGAGTTAGATAAAAATGCAAAAGATATATTTGAGAGTTGTTTTTTATGTACTGCATGTACAGATGTTTGCCCAAAATCTTTACCAACAGATATGGTCATAGAACAAGTTAGAAATGACATAGCCAAAAAGTATGGTATAGCTTGGTATAAAAAAGCTTTCTTTTTACTGCTTCGCCATAGATGGTTAAATGACATAGCATTTAAACTGGGTTGGACATTTCAAACATGTGGGTTCAAGATACGAGCAGATATAGACTCTATGAGTTCAAGGTTTAATCTGCCTATGTTAAAAACAGACAGACTTTTACCGAGTCTTAGAAAAACATCATTTTTAAACTCTCACAAAGAGAACATAAACAATGGTGGCAAAAGAAAAGTGGCTATATTTATAGGTTGTTTAGGGAACTATAACTATGTAGATATAGGTGAGTCTTTACTCTACATCTTAGAACAGTTAGAGATAGATGCCTTTTTGGCAAAAGACCAAAAATGTTGCTCCGCACCAGCTTACTTCACGGGTGATTTTGATACGGTAGATTATAATGCTAAACACAACATAGAGTATTTTGAGAGTTTTGGGGAAGACATAGAAGCTATCATAGTTCCAGAAGCTACATGTAGTGCTATGTTAAAGATAGACTATGAACATTTTTTCCATGACCAACCAGAGTGGAAACAAAGAGCTAAAAAAGTTATGGGTAAAGTTTTTATGGCAACAGAGTGGCTACAACACCACACTCACCTTGAACAACTTTTAGCTACAAAGAAAAAAGACACAAAGATAGTAACTTACCACGACCCGTGTCATGCTAAAAAGATGCAAGGTATCCATGAAGAACCAAGAAGCCTCATAAGACAAAACTACAAGATAGTAGAGATGAGCGACCCAAATCAGTGCTGTGGTTTTGGTGGGGTAACTATGCAGAGTGAAAAATACCATTATGCAAAAGCCGCAGGTAAACCAAAAGCACAGATGATAAAACAAACACAAGCAGATGTGGTAAGTGCAGAGTGTAGTGCATGTAGGATGCAGATAAATGCGAGTATGAACTACGAAGATGTTCAAAACACAGTGTTTAAAAACCCCATAGAGCTCATAGCAGATGCACTTAGGAAATAGTTTATGTTTATACTCTTTGCCGAAGATAGAGGGTTGATTCCGCCAAATAGTATAGATAAAATCATAAAGCAGTATGAAAATGCTCATGAATGGGGTGAAGATACTCCTCTTTATGAATATTTTGAAAATGGTGCAGGTAAACTCCCTATCCCGCAAATTCCAAAAGATATAAATATTTACTTAAAAAATGTAGAGTATCTTTTAAATATGCCAAAAAAAGAGAAGTATGATAAAA
>CAYNVR010000103.1:0-5045 GCA_964400715.1 uncultured Sulfurimonas sp. | reverse complement strand
CAACACGAAACAATTTATTTTTATGGAATGAAAAACTTTAAATTTGAATTAGCTTATAATCCATTAAGTGAAAAATATATTAAAGATGAATATAAATATAAAGATGAAAATGGTAGATTATATGCAAAATTAAGAGGAAGAAGTTATCAAAATAGTGATGGAAAAGCAAAAATAAAATATTTAGATGAAGTAAAAGGTTCTCCAATTACAACTTTATGGAGTGAAAATCATTTACAATTAAATACAAGTGATAAAGAAAAATTAAAAAATTTTGAAGGACAAAAACCAGAGGCACTTTTAAAACGAATTATTGAAATTTCAACCCAACCAAACGACCTAATTATGGACTTCCACTTAGGAAGTGGAACAACTTGTGCCGTAGCTCATAAGATGGGGCGAAGATACATAGGCATAGAGCAGATGGACTACATAGAAGATATAGCCGTAGAGAGATTAAAAAAAGTGATAGATGCAGAACAAGGAGGGATTAGCAAAGCAGTAGAGTGGAATGGTGGTGGAAGTTTTGTTTATGCAGAGTTAAAAACCATAGATAACTTTAAAAGTGTAGAGATTGGAGCATTAAATAAAAATATGCAATATCTCCCTATAAGTGAGATAGAGGATAAAACCTATAATATAAGCGATGAAGAGATAGCCATAAACAAATCTTTTTATGGAGTAGATGATGAGTGAAGCTTTATATAGTGAGATAGAAACCGCTTTTAAGTATGTAGATAAACCAGATATCCCGCAGATAGTTACAAAAAATCTAAAACATCCACTTAGAAGTTACCAAAAAGAGGCATTACAAAACTTTATATTTTACATAAAAAAGAGTAAAAACCATAAAAACATACCATACAAACACCTACTTTTTCATATGGCAACAGGGAGTGGAAAAACAAACATCATAGCAAGTTGTATGTTGTATCTGTATGAGATGGGGTATAGAAACTTTGTATTTTTTGTAAATACTACAAACATCATCAGCAAAACAAAAGAAAATCTCATAAACAGATACAGCTCAAAGTATCTTTTTTGTGAAGATATGAAGATAGATATAAATCTCATAGAAGATACATTTGACACAGCCAAAAAAGATAGCATAAACATACTCTTTACAACAACTCATAAACTTCATAATGATTTAGAGGTGCTTACAAAAGAAAATAGTATAACTTACGAGGATTTTAAAAAAGAGAAATTAGTTCTCATAGCAGATGAAGCCCACCATCTAAATAGTGAGTTAAAAAAGAAAAAAACAAAAACAGATGAAGAAAATATAAAAAGTTGGGGAGTTACTGCAAAAAAAATATTAGGCAAAAACAAAGAAAATATCTTACTCGAATTTACTGCAACAGCAGAGATAAACACAAGCCAAGAGATAGCCACTCACTACAAAGACAAACTTATATATGAATACCCACTTATAAAGTTTAGAGAAGATGGTTTTAGTAAAGATATAAAACTCATAAGCGATAACCTCACACAAAACCAAAGAGTTTTACAAGCGATAATGGTAAGTGAATATAGAGAGATAGTAGCAAAAGAGGAGCTTAACAAAGCTATAAAATCGGTTGTGATGTTTAAAAATCCAAAAGGTATAGATAAAATCAATCAAAACTTTGAAGATTTTGTAAAGATGGTAGAAAATCTAAAAACATCAGATGTAGATGAGATTTTTAAACTCTCTACACTACAAAGCATACATAGCT
This sequence comes from uncultured Sulfurimonas sp., assembly GCA_964400715.1. Taxonomy (GTDB): domain Bacteria; phylum Campylobacterota; class Campylobacteria; order Campylobacterales; family Sulfurimonadaceae; genus Sulfurimonas. Next base: position 3,330 of record CAYNVR010000103.1, on the reverse strand, counting down.
TAAAAACAAAGTTCAAAACTACACAAGATTTAGTAACACAACTCAAATACTCTTTTAATAAAGATAGATGTTTAGTTATCTACTCCACAAGTGCAGATAAAGAGGAGAAACTAAAACTTTTAAACTCACTTGAAGATACTACAAACCCCATAAGGGCTATATTTGCCGTAAATGTTTTAAATGAGGGTTGGGATGTTCTTAACCTTTTTGACATTGTAAAACTTGATGAGGCAAAAAAAAGCTCCTCAAACACAACAAGTGAAGCACAACTTATAGGTAGAGGGGCGAGGTATATGCCATTTGAGTATAAAGATGAAGATAAGTTTAAACGAAAGTTTGATAAGTATCCAACTGAACCTTTGAGAGTTTTGGAGGAGATGTATTTTTATAGCATAAATCAAAATGAGTATATACTATCTTTACAAAAAGAGCTTAGCAAGATAGGGCTTTTAGACAATAGCGAAGATATAAAAGAGGTAAAGTTAGAGTTAAAAGAGAGTTTTATAGATAGTGATGTGTATAAAAATGGTGTCGTGTATGTCAATAAAAGAGTAGCAATAGACAAGAGCCATATAAAAAGTATATCTGATTACATAGGTAACTCTTACAAGCTACAAAAGTTTAAATTAGATAACAGCTCAAACAGTTTTAACATCTTAGATGATGAGATAAAAGAGAAAAGGTTTGAAAATTTTGAGGATTTCAAACTAAAAGATACAGATAAATTTCTTATACGAAGTGCCATAAATAAAAAACCATTTTTCTTTTTTTCAAATTTAAAAAGATATTTTAAAAATCTAAGTTCCATAGATGAGTTTATAACAAGCAATGACTACTTAGCAGATATAAAAGTGATTGTATCTTTTACAAAAAAGCAAAGTTTAGATGATGGTTTAAAGTTTAAGTTTATTTTAGAAGTTTTAGATGAATTAGAAAAAAAGATAGTAAAAAATAGTTACGATTATGAGGGAAGTAAAGAGTTTTACCCTGTTCGCATAAGCAACAAGATACCAAAACAAAAAGTTTTAAAACTAAAAGATAGTGCAAGTCGCATAGATATAGGTGATGATTTTTATGTTTTTAAAGAGCATTACGGAACAAGTGAAGAGAAATCTTTTGTTGAGTTTATATTTACACAAATGTGTAGTTTAAAACAAAGATACAAAGATGTAAAACTCATAAGAAATGAAAAAGCATTTAACATACATAGTTTTGATGGTGCTAAAAATGGTGCAAAATTTGAGCCAGATTTTTTACTACTTCTTGAAGATGAGAAGTGTCGTTACCAGATATTTTGTGAGCCAAAAGGGAAACATTTAGAAAAAGAAGATGTATGGAAAGAGGAGTTTTTAGAGCAGATAACAACCTTTACAAAAGAGCATAAACTAAAACTACAAGACATAAACTCAAAAGCCCTAAAACTTTATGAAAACAGTTGCTATAAAGTTTATGGTGTACCGTTTTATAATGAAAAAAAGAGAGTGGAATTTGAAGATAGTTTTATAAAGGTGGTTTAGTATATCTTCACTTGACAAAGCAGATAAATAGTATTAAAATACATTGTATATATAAAATATCAGGATATAGATGTGTTTAAAAGTAAAACTATAAGATATAGCCTTGAAAAAAATGAGATACTAAAATCTCAAAGAGATATATCTTTTGAAGATGTTATCTTGGCATTGGAGGGTGGCTACCTCTTAGATGATATAACACATCCAAACAAAGAAAAGTATCCAAACCAAAATATCTTTATAGTCTTGATACAAATAAAAGATTATGTATATCTTGTTCCTTATGTTGAAGATGATACATCAATCTTCTTAAAAACTATAATCCCATCAAGAAAAATGAATAAAATATATAACAAAAAGGATTTATGATGATTGAGTTAGATGAATATGAAACAGATATACTCAAAAGTGTTGAAAATGGAGAGTGGCAAAGTCGTGGAAATGTAGAAGATAGGATGAAAGAGTTACAATCTTATGTTAAAAACCAAAAGAAAAAAGCTATCTCTATCAGAGTAGCTGAAAATGATATTTATGAACTTAAAAAGAAAGCATTAGATAGTGGAGTGCCTTACCAAAACATTATCCAAATGCTTATACATCAATTTGCATCAAATAAAATTCAGATAAATATATGAAAACACAAAACACAAAACCATCAGACCATAGAACCATCACACTTTTTGGAGCAGTTAGTATAGGTGTTGGTGGTATGGTTGGTGGTGGGATTTTTGCTGTTTTGGGAGAGGCTGTTTCACTCTCTCATGGAAGTACTTTTATATCTTTTGCCATCGCTGGTTTGGTGGCTTTGTTTACATCTTACTCCTATGCAAAACTATCTGTCAAGTTTCAAAACAGAGGTGGGACAGTTACATTTGTTGACCAAGCTTTTGGTGATAACATCCTCTCTGGCTCCATAAACCTGATGTTGTGGCTTAGCTATCTCATAACCATCTCACTTTATGCTACGGCTTTTGCTTCTTATGGGAAAACATTTTTTGAACATAACAGTTTTTTTTTAGAACACATACTCATAAGCCTTGCCATTATCATTCCTGCACTCATAAATGTTGTTGGTTCAGCTTTTGTAAGCAAGTCTGAAACATTTATAGTTTTTATAAAAGTAAGTTTGCTACTTTTTGTCATAGCAGTTGGTAGTTTTTATGTAGATGGCTCAAAACTCTCCACACAAACTTGGACATCACCTTTGTCTATGGTTGTGGCTGGTATGATTATATTTGTCGCTTATGAGGGGTTTGAGCTTATAGCAAACTCCGCAGAGGAGATACAAAACCCACAAAAAAACCTCCCACGAGCTTTTTATATATCTGTTGGGTTGGTTGTTTTTCTCTACATTGCCATCTCTGTTATAACGGTTGGAAATGTAGATGAACAAACACTAAAAACCGCAAAAGATTATGCCCTAGCAGTTGCTGTTGAACCATCTCTTGGCAAAGTTGGTTTTAGCATAGTTGCATTTGCCGCACTTCTTTCAACTTTTTCAGCTATAAATGCAACCATATATGGAAATGCCCGTTTAGGCTACATCATAGCCAGAGATGGCAGACTACCAAAACCTCTAATGAGTTCAAAAAGGGGTGTCCCTTTTAATGGAGTGCTATACACAACCGTTTTAAGCCTCATTTTGGCAAACAGCATAGACCTAACAGAGATAGCCATCATAGGCAGTGCCGGTTTTTTGCTTATATTTTTTGTAGTAAATCTTAGTGCATACAAACTAAAAGATGAGATACAAGCCTCAAAAATCATCACCATACTCTCTTCTATTTTTACATTTTTAGCACTGTTTACACTTATG
>CAYNVR010000102.1:2716-5130 GCA_964400715.1 uncultured Sulfurimonas sp. | reverse complement strand
CCTCATCTTTAAATGATTCTATGAGATGTTTTGCATACAAGGCTATACCACATCTTGTGTTGTATGTGGAGAAGAGTGCTATTTTAGAGTCTGTTCGTGCATAGTTTTGTATGGCATCCATCATATTTGAGACTACTTTTTTTGATGAGTAGTTATCTAATATGTACTGCTTTGCATAGTTGGTTTTTATCTCTTTGTCTTGTTTTGATAAGTTAGCTATCTCTAGTATCAACTTTTTTAGTGATTCTACTTTTGGTACTGCCCATAGTGATTTATCGAGATTCATATGTGACTTGGCATAGGTAAAATCAAAATCTATGAGCCATGAGGATTTTTGTGTACAAAAATCTGTTTGCCCGCCAAAGGCTGTTGTTACAACCGGTAGATTTAGAAGCATAGCTTCTGCCATTGGCAATCCAAAACCTTCACCAAAGCTAGGGGCTACTAAAAGGTTTGAATTTTCGTACAGATATTTGATTTGTGATTGGGAGATGTCTTTGTTTATCAGTAATATCTTTTTATTGTTTTTTATATAGAGATACACATTATCTTCGTAGTTTTCTTTTGCTGTATAGTTTAACTTTTCTAGTTGCATTACAATAGTGTTATGCGGGTTTGGGAATGTTTTTATGATGAGTGAAATCTCTTTGTCTTGTGGTAGCTCGTCAAAAGATGCCAACAATACATCTAAGCCTTTTCTTGGGAAAGCCGAGGAGATATGAAGCAGTTTAAAACCGGCCGGCAGATCATAAGAGAGTTTTTGTGAAGTGAGTGTTATTATGTCTTCAACAATTACACCTGTTGTTACTATGGGGATATCTACTCCGTTGTCTTTGAGAAGATTTTTTACATAAGATGACATTGTAAAAACCATAGTGAGTTTTGTGTTAAACCACTCTACATACTCTCGGGGGAACTTTGATTCCTCCCAGCCATAGGGTCCTATGATTTTATGATAGCCTTTCATTGCATTTGTTCTTGGTGGGTAGAGGTTTCTTATGGTTATATCTATGTTGTCTATAGTTTTTAGTGCTAGTGTTTTGATACTTTTGTTTAAATTTTTAAGGTTTGGTTTGAAGTCTCCCCTACCCTCTGTTGAGTAGAGTTTTACATTTGTGTCGGGTAGAGTGTCTAATGCCAGGGCTATGTTTTTGTTTACAATAGCTAGTGAATATGTGGAGTCAAAAGCTCCCTCTACTTGGAGTGTAGTTTTTGATTTTTTAGGTGGTCGTATATGTTTGAGTGTAATGTTGAGTGTTTTGTTTAGGTATGTTATGAGTTTGTTTTTTGTGTTTATATGGGAAAAGCTTTTTAGTTTCTCTTTTTGTTTTTTTATGAGAGATACTCTAAAGTATGGATCTTTTTGTAGTTTTATAATCTCATTGGCTATAAATGAGGGTGCTTTTTTTTCCAGTAAACCCTCTTTTGGTATGGTTGTGGTTGTACCACCAGCATTGTAAGCTAATACTGGTATGTCATACTTCATAGCTTCTATGAGTGGCATACCAAAACCCTCGTGTTCACTTAGGGAGATATAGAGGTCTGCTAGTGTGTAGTATGCTGCCAAATCTTCATCGCTTACTTTTGAGGTTATAATAACCTCATCGCAAAGTTCCATCGTGTTTCGGTACTCTTTTAAAAAGCTTATATATGTTGGTTCAGATGCTCCACCTATGATAAAGATTTTAAAGTTTGTAACACCTTTTCTTTTTAGGGCATAAGCTAGATCTACTAACTGATGTTGTACTTTGTTTTGAACTACACGACCCACAAAGATGATGTTGTATGTTGAGTGGTTTTGCTCTATGAGTTTTTGATTTGGTTGTATTTTTTGATGTTTATCTAAATCTAGCAAAAGTGTGAGTGTTGTTGGGTTTTTATAGTTATAGTAGCTTAACTCTTTTGTGTTGTAGTTGGAATCACCGATGGATGAGATGAAATATTTCGCAGATTCTTTTAGTTGTTTTCTACCTTGAGTACATAACTCTTGTATATGTTTGTTGTGTTTAAAAAAATGGGGTGGAGTTATGTTATGGTAGATGATGATCTTTTTATCTATAAAGTTCATTATCTGGTTATGGTACTCATGCCCTATGGAGTAGTGATAAAAGAGTATGTCATCTTTAGACTCTTTGTACTCACTTAGATGATGTATGTTGTGTTTAAAGTTTATATCTAAATCTAATCTTGCTACATAGATTTCTGATATAAAACCCAATTCTTTAAGAAGTTTTTGTATATAAAGTACACCATTTGAAACACTATCGCCCACCTCCATACTTGGTGTAAACTGGTGTATGGTATTAGTCATCTTTTGACTCTTTAATATTGAGATTGATTTTAGTGTCAAATATAAACTGATCTAATCTTTGTTGAAAAGAATCTGACTGAAATGAGATCTGTTTTGCTATATC
>CAYNVR010000102.1:0-2616 GCA_964400715.1 uncultured Sulfurimonas sp. | reverse complement strand
CTAAGCTCCTCTGTGATGTTTTGTAACTCTATGATGGTTTGTTGTTGTTTATGCACTCTATATTTTAGATTGTTGAGTCTTAAAAGGTTATATAGCCATCTTATTATCCAACCAACAACTGGGATAGACTTTATAGTATCTTTTAGATTTGTTGTCTCGTTTTGTATTTCATCTGGTGTTTCTAGTAGTTGAGGGTTGCCTAATAGTGTTGCTATAGATTTATCTTTTGTCACTAATAGTTTCGCACTATATGGTGATAATGTTTTATATATATACTCATTGTTTAACATTATGTTAAAGGTTATATCGTAGATACCCTCTTCTAAACCATAAGAGTTTATAGGAATCTCTACTACACTCTCTTGGTATCTGTTTGGTTTTAGTTTTATATCTCTTAACGATCTATAACCACCATCTAAGAACAGGACTATGGCTACACTCAGCTCTTTTTGGTTTGGGTTGAGTAACTTATAGTTTAGTGGTATTTTGAGGTCTGAAGCTTGTTCCACTACAAAAAGATATGGGATATTTGAAAGATATAGTTTTATATCATCTTTTTTAAAAAGTAGTGTTTCGTGAACTAGGTTGTTTTTAGCCAATATATCTTTTGTGTAGCTAAAATGTTGTTTTGTTTTTATATATGGTAGAAGTTGCTTTTGTTTTTTTTGTATCTTTTGGGCATAACTATCATTCTGGGTAAAAAAGTTTGTATCGTATAGTGATTTATAATAGTTTTCAAAAGTATACTTTTTAGGTAAAAATATAGTCTCCCAATCAGATGGTGTTGCTGGCCAACTAAGTGTTTGAAAAACTTGTTTGTTAAACAAACACGGGTAGAGAGAGACACCATAGTTAAAATATGTACTCCATTCATCTATGGGTGAGGTTAAACCTATATCAAAAAACTTAGATACACTCTCTTTAAATATCTTTTTGTTTATGATTTGAGGTGAGTGTGATGAGTATGAGAGGAGTTCATAGTTTTTTTCTGCTAGAACTTTTTTCATATTGTGCTGACCAACATCGTATTCGCTATTTGTGTAATACCATTGTAGTAGATGGTAAAAATAGTAAGCATTGTAACTACCATCTTGTGCTATAAAAGTATCTATAGTTATATTTTTTAAGATACGGTTGTCATCATCTAGCATTATAAACTCATCTTCTAAAATATCTAAGTTTAGTAAACTTGCTCTTAGTAACCAGTTTTTACCTTGGTGGTCTCTTTTTGAGAAATCTTTAGCATATTTACCTAAGATGGTTGTTTCATCTATGATGGTGATTTTATGTTTTGATTTTATAGTTTTAAATTTATTTATAAATTTTGGAGCAGTTACTACAATGTACTCTTTTACAAAATCTGCATTTTTATCTATAGAGTTTATAGTGCCCTCTAAGCTATCTTTTTCTATACTTATAAACACAAACTGTAAAGTTTTTAGATGGTTTTTTTTCAACTCTATCGATTTTTCATAATTTATAAAAATATCTGAGATAGATTGGTAGAACTGATTCCAAGATGTTGGTTTGAAATTTTCTTTTATATATAGCTTTTTAGCATCATATAACTCTTTGTTATCACAATATGAGGAGATTAAACTTTTTAGTTCATTTAAGCTGTTATAGACAACATAGTCTGCTATATCTTTCCCCACTTCATACATTGAGCTGTTTTTAGATGTTATGGTAATGTTACCATACCCTAATGATTCAGCTATTGGTAGTCCGTAACCCTCATACTTTGATAGGTATGTTACTAAAAAAGCATTTTCATAAAAACTTTTTAGTGTGTTGTCATCTATGTTACTTAGTAAAAAAAGTCTATCATCTTTTAGTGGGTGTGTATCTATCTTTTGTAATAGTTGCTCGTTTTTCCAACCTGCTTTACCGATGAAGATAAGATTTAAGTCTGTATAGGTATCTGCTAATGCTTCAAATGCTTCTAGTACATCTGCTTGATTTTTTCTAGGTTCTACCGTCCCTACAAAAAGGATATATTTTTTTGCTAAAATAGATTTGATATATGGGTCGTTTACTGTTGTTTTTGTGTGTAGAAAATCTGAACCTAAACCTGTTACTCTTGTTGGTATATCTCTTGTTGTGTTAAATTTACCTCTCGCTTCTAGGAAATCTTTTTGTGATGAAAATGAGTTAAATAGAACCAGATCACTGTTATCATAGACTGATTGTAAAAATGGGATAAAGTTTGACTTTGTAGTGTCAAAGTCAAACTTTATCCCATTTTTACAATCAGTCTATGATATAAAGTTAAAAATCAAAAAACCGTTTGATTTTAGTTTTGGGTAGATGATGGCTCTTTTATATATAACATTCCAAGTTGAATCGAGATCAAAAAAAGCACTTGTTGTTTCTGGTTTGAAATTTAAAATATCTATCTTTTCAGTTTTAGTAAACTGAAAACTATCCATATTTTCTAAAAAATTACTTACCTCTTTGTTGTTCAAAATAAAAGCTTGTTTATCTTTTTCGTCAAAGGTTATGATTTTAAACTCTACCACTTCACTGAGTGCCGCTCTTTTTACAAACTCTTTTACAACTCTTTGGATACCTGTGTTAGCTCTTGCTGATTCTAACTGTGTTATATCTACATATACT
>CAYNVR010000101.1:0-5205 GCA_964400715.1 uncultured Sulfurimonas sp. | reverse complement strand
ATATCTTTTGTAACGAGCATAATACTTGGTGGTTTGGTTATCTGGGGTATATATGAGATTATCAGTAGTTTTGAATTATGGTGGCTTTGGAGTTTTATATTTATATTTGTGGTTATAGTCCTTATCAATATGTTTTACCCAACATTTCGTGCAATGTTTTTTGATAAGCTGACACCTCTTGAAGATAAAGAGCTTGATTCCAAGATACAAGAGCTTATGGATAAGACAGGTTTTGTAAGCAGTGGAGTATTTGTTAGTGATGCAAGTAAACGTGATGCAAGGCTAAATGCTTATTTTGGCGGACTTGGCAAATCCAAAAGAGTTGTTTTGTTTGACACGCTTATAGAAAAGTTAAGTACAAGGGAGTTGTTGGCTGTTTTAGGGCATGAACTTGGACATTTTGCACATGGAGATATATATAAAAACATAGCACTTATGGTCGGGATGCTTTTTGTGATGTTTTTTGCATTTGGAAATATACCAGATAGTTTATATATGGAACTTGGACTCTCAAAAGAGCCTTATGTCATCATGATACTTTTTATGCTTCTTATGCCGGTACTTGGATTTATTATGATGCCTGTTATGGGGATGGTGAGTCGTCATAATGAGTATGAAGCAGATAAGATGGGAAGTGAATTAGCAGGGCTTGGCGGTGAGATAGAACTTGCAAATGCACTTAAAAAACTTGTAACTGAAAATAAAAGTTTTCCACTTTCACATCCTCTTTATATATTTTTTCATTATACACATCCACCTGTTCTTGAGAGGCTAAAAGAGTTGGGTGTAGATATTGAAGATGTCGATAAAAAAGCATTAGAAGAGATATGTCAAGCAGATATTTAGTAAAAGATGTTTTAAGTCAGGTTACAAAGGTATTGTCTGATTCTAACATACCAAGAGCATCAAGAGAGGCACAGCTTCTTTTGATGTTTTTTTTAGATGTTGATGAGCTTTGGCTTTTAACAAACCAAAATACAGAGATTAAAAATATTGAAAATCTGTATAAACTTGTTCATAAACGCTCACAAAATATTCCGCTTGAGTATATAACAAATAGAGTAAGTTTTTATTCTCAGGAATTTTATATAGATGAAGGTGCATTGATACCACGCCCTGAAACTGAACTTCTTATAGATGAGGTGTTTAAAAATATGCCCAATAAAGATGCAAATATAACTTTTGCAGAGGTTGGAGTGGGTAGTGGAATTATATCTGTTATTTTGGCACAACATTATAAAAATGCCAGATTTATAGCTACAGATATATCGCAAAAAGCACTTGATGTCGCAAAAAAAAATCTAAAAAGATTTTCACTTGATTCTAGAGTAGAGCTAAGAGATTGCTCACTGCTTGATTGTGTTGATGAAAAGATAGATTATCTTGTATCAAACCCTCCATATATAGCAAATGGTGTGAGCCTAGAATCAAACTTGTCTTATGAACCTCAAAATGCACTTTTTGGCGGTGATGAGGGTGATGAGATAATAAACAAACTTCTTGATGAAGTCTTAAAGCGAAAGATTAACTTTTTTACTTGTGAGATAGGTTATGACCAAAAGGGTAAAATATCGACTAAATTAGAAGATGAAACATATACAAATTTAAAGTTTTACAAAGACTTAAGTGATTTTGATAGAGGTTTTACATTAAGGTTGTAGTTTGAAACGCAATATATATATAGATTTTTCGTACCTTGTTGTTTTGGCAGCATCGTTTGGTGGTGTTATTGTCCTTGGTGCAATTGTAGCACCAACTATTTTTCATACAGATACGCTTCTTTATACTGTAACGCTTGACCATCATAATGCAGGTATTATTATGGCAAGTATATTTCATAAGTTCTCATATTGGATATATTTTTTAGCTTTTTTTGTAATGGGTTATGAGCTTGCAAAATATAAATTTGGGCAAAGAGACAGCATTATTTTTGTCAGTAGCGTAACAGTTGTATTTTCTTCATTTATGTTTAGTGCGGTTTACTCACCAAAAATATTACAGATGCAAACTCTTGGTGCTGAAGCTACACAAAGTGATACTTTTAAAAATATACATCTTGCAAGTGAACTTGATTTTAAACTTCTTGCTATAGCTCTTTTGGTGCTTTTTATAAGAAGATTGATGCTTTTGCGTATATCATAAGGTTTTTTATGATATATTTTTAAAATAGACTTTTAGGAGTTATGCAAGAAGTCTAATACTTAAAGGATGATTGTATGAAAAAACTACTTTTTTTACCATTTTTGTTTTTACTTTTTACAGGATGTCAGGATAAATCAAGCACGAATGGTGCATCTGAAATGCATTGGGACAGGGATTTATGTGCTAGATGTGTGATGGTTCTTAGTGATAGAAAAAATAGTGTGCAGATTCAAACAAAAAAACCACAAAAAACGTATAAGTTTGATGATCTTGGTTGTATGGCTGTATGGATGAGAGAAAATAATTTAGATGATGCCAAAGATATAAAAATATGGGTAACAGATGTTAAAAGTGGTGAATGGATAGATGCTAAAAAAGCATTTTATACATCTGGAAACACTACACCTATGGGGTATGGATTTAGTGCATATAAGTCAAAATCAGAAATTGATAAATCTAAAAAAATATATACATTTGATGAGATGTATAAAGAGTTGTTAAAATAGTCATGAAAGATGAGTTGCAAAATATAGTCTTTTTTAAAGATATAGATGAGAAAACTATCCAAAAGATACAGAGTTTCTCTGTTTTGCAAAAAGTAAAAAAAGACAATATCGTTTTTTATGAAGGCGACGAATCAAAATATCTTTACCTTTTGATGAATGGTGTTATAAAACTTTATAAAACATCATCATCTCATAAAGAGATAGTTTTAAAATATTTTCATGAAAATGAGCTTATAGGCGAAGTTGCAAATTTTGAGGGTATCCCGTATCCTGCAACTGCAAAAGCATATAGCGATGTAGAAGTTTTAAAGATAGATTTTAGTAAACTTAAAGATATTATTTTTAAAAACCCTCAGTTGTCTTTCAATATACAAACATCACTTATTAAAAAAATAAAAAATCTTGAAAACATCATATCTACAAATCTTGTACTTGATTCCAAAGAGAGAGTTGCAAAATATATATATAATCATGCTGAAGCTTTTTTTGATACTAAAAATATTGAAATAGCAGAGATACTTGGTGTATCGCCAGAAACACTCTCCCGCATACTGAAATTTTTTAAAGACCATGACATTATAGATATTAAAACTAAAAAGATAGACAGGGATGCCCTTAAACCTTTTTTTGAATAACTGATATATATCAATCACTTTTTTGCATCTCTTAGTTAGAATACCACACTTTATACGGTGGAGTTATTATGAGATATATATTGTTTTTGTTTACAGGTCTGTTTTTGTTCAATACCCTTAGTGCAAATGAGAGTAAGGTGTGCCAAAAATGTCATCCTCTTATATATAAAGAGTATTATGAATCGTCACATAGAAGGGCTTCTGTTTATAATAATGAACTTCATAAAGCTATGTGGGATAAACATCCAAAGACACCAAAAGGTTATACATGTGCAAAGTGTCACTCTCCAAGTGATGAGAAGGCTTTAAAATATGGTGAATTAGCAGAAAATTCTATACAAAAAGATGAACCTATATCTTGTGTATATTGCCATACTATCAAGGATATACAAGAGGGTGATGATTCCAATACAAATATATCCAATGGTAAAAAACGTGAATTTTATACCTCAGAAAAAGGGCATAGTGGTAAGGCAGAGTATAAAACTGTTACATCATGGTTTGGTCTTATAAAAGAATCAAAAGCATCACCTTTCCATAAAATTGACTATGATAATAAAAACTATACAAATGGAAATATGTGTATGGGTTGTCATTCTCATACAAATAATGAGCATAGTTTTGATATCAGTATGCTTGATGCAATGATAGATGATAAAGATAAAAATACATGTGTAACATGTCATATGCCACAGGTTGCAGGTACAAAAGTAACACTTCTAAATACAAAAACTCATGCTTATCATGGTATAGCTGGTATTTATCATAAAACAAAAGATTTAGGTAAGTATGTAGATTTTGAAGTTTCAAAATCAGATCATGGTTTTAAGATAAGAGTTATAAACAGATCAAACCACGCACTTTTTGGACAGGCTTTTAGACAAGGTATATTAAAAGTACAGATTATACGTAACTCAAAAACTATAAACCTTCCAAACTTTGTTTTTGAGAGGATACTTGGAAAGGATTCTAAAGAGGTAGCGATGCCTTGGGATGCCGATAGTGCTATAAAAGATACGTTAATATACGCAAAAAGGGATGTAGATTATTCATTAGTGATTAAAGATGGTGATACTCTTGTAGTATCATTAGGTGTACAGCTAATATCTAAAGATGGTTTGAAAAAATTAGGACTTCAAAAGAAAGATGAATTTACAAGATTTAGAACTATTAAAACCCAGAAGTTTCACTTCTAGGGTTTAATAAAATCTATGAATCTCTTCCATAATATCTTTAAACTCTATATCATCTCCGTGTGATTTTAAAAACTCAATAAGGTATTTTTCACTTGCTTCAATACCATCTTTTTTCTCTATCTCAAGAAGCTTTTTATAAAGATCAGCTATAATCTCAAGTACATGTTTTGAGATAGATTTCCTAGATGCATGATACCCTATAATCTCACCTGTATCAGTATCTTTTCTAATCTCAAATTCAGTAAATATCCAGTAGTATCTTCCATCTTTTGCAAGGTTTTTAACAACAGCATTGATGTTTTTACCTTTTGATATAGTTTCCCATAGAAGTTTAAAAACAACCTTTGGCATATCAGGATGGCGAACAATAGAGTGTGGTTTACCAATAAGTTCCTCTTCTGTATATCCTGAAACTTCTTGAAAATAATCGTTTGCAAATGTAATTTTGCCTTTTTGGTCAGTTTCACTAACTATATATCTTTTTGGGTCTAATATTATCTCTTCATCAATAGGTGTAGGTTTTGTCATATCTGTATCCTTTTATATTCTTCCATTTAACAATCTTATAAGTGCATCGCTTACTTCTCTAAAACCAAGAACTCTTTTACCATTATGTTTTTTAGCAAACTCTTGAGCATCTTTATATGAATCAAATGCCACCAAATCATCACCTGCAGGTGAGGTTACATTACTTCCATATACATAAAAAGCACCTTTTGCATTCAC
>CAYNVR010000100.1:0-5381 GCA_964400715.1 uncultured Sulfurimonas sp. | reverse complement strand
AGGTAAGTATCATCCCCTTTTTTAACTTTCCAACCAAAAGCTAAACTAACACTTAATAACACCATAAAAAATATTTTCATAACAAACCTCTGTGTTGATTTGTTAAATTATACTACTTTCAAACTTATACATTACTTTTTTATTTTGAACAAAAACATAGCACCCAAAAGTGCTATGAATGTAGAACTCAAAAACAGATATGTTGGAAAATACTCATACATGTAGCCAGACAACAATGCACCCAAAAGCCCACCCAAACCATAAACTATGCCAGAGTAAAACTGTTGTGCCAAAGATTTATGTTTATATGTTTGGTAAAGGTAGCTAATACTAGCAGAGTGAAAAAGTGCAAAACTAAGTGCATGTAAACTTTGTGCAAAAAACAAAATAGCTAAATTTGTAGGGAACAAAAAGATTAAAAACCATCTAAAAGCACCAGCCAAAATGGTAAACTGTAAAATATGTAAAAGGTTGTTTTTTAAAAATCTACCTTGAAAAAACAACATAAATATCTCAACCAAAACTCCAAAGCTCCACAAATATATGGTTACATCTAAACTCACACCCCTATCTGTTTCATAGATGGTAAAAAAGTTATAAAAAGCACCAAAACTCACCTGCATAAGTCCAAGCCCTACCCATAACTTATAGTCTCTAAAAATATCTATATCGTTTTGAACACTGTTTGCTTCTTTGTTTGTGTTGTGTTTTGAGTAGGAGATTTTCCATGCAAAAAGAACTGTTAAAAATGTGATAGTTGTTAAAAAGTTAAGTGCTACATCGTATGATGAAAGGTACTTAACCAAAACAAGGGAAACCACCATAAACCCAATAGAGCCAAAAAGTCTTACTTTTCCATACTTTTGTTTACCTATAAAATCAAGAGCTATCACCTCTACAAATGGTAAAATAAGACTCATACCTATACCAAAAAATATATTTGAGATTAAAAACATATAGAAATTTTCAATAGTAAAATAAAAACTTCCAACACTAACCATAGTCAAAGCAAGTGAATATCTAAAAATCTTTGTATCTAAACTAAGACCCTTTGTAAACAAAAATGGCAATATAAACCGTATGAGTGGGGCAGATGAAAAGATATAACCAACCTCAGTGGCAGAGTACCCAAGAAGTGTTAAAAGCTTTGGCATAAAAATAATATACACACCTATAATGGCAAAATAAAAAAAGTAAAAAAAAGATAAAAGCAGTGTCATAGTGAAATTATATCCTATTTGTGCTACACTAATACAATAATTTTTTAAAGGAAGTGTCATGACAAAAGAGATGCAAGAAAATGACTTTATCATTTCCAAGACAGACTTAAAAGGGCGACTTACCTATGTCAATAAAATTTTTATGACAATGGCAGGTTATACTGAGGATGAACTTTTAGGAAAACCTCATAACATCATTCGCCATCCAGATATGCCTCGTGCTGTTTTTAAACTACTTTGGCAAAGAGTTCAAAACCAAAAGGAGATTTTTGCTTATGTTATAAACAAAACAAAAAATGGTGATGACTACTGGGTTTATGCAAATGTAACCCCTTCAATAGATGAAAGAGGAAACACAATAGGCTACTACTCTGTTAGAAGAAAACCAAACCCAAAAGCTCTTGTTATCATAAAAGAGCTTTATGCAAAAATGTTACAAGCAGAAAAATCTGGTGGCATTGAGAGTTCTATGAAAATTTTAGAAGACGCACTACACGAAAATGGAGGGATTAGTTATGATGAATTTATCATCTCTATTCAAGGATAAGCAAACACTTTTACTATTTGTTGCACTTTTATTTGTAAGTGCTTATGCTGTTTTTATAGCTCAATATATCTTAGCAGGGGCTTCATTTGTTATAGCTATTGGAGCTATCTTTGTGCCATCATCTTCAAAAGATAAAGTATCTAACATACAAAAAGATATGATAAGAGTTCTAAAAAATGCCTCTGAGGGTAAACTTGAAGACCGTGTTACTCACATACCAAATGATGGGTCAATCACATCTGAATTTGCATGGACACTAAACGATACTCTTGACCAACTAGAAGCTTTTATGAGGGATGTTTCTACATCTATTCAAAATGCATCTGTTGGAAAAACTTACAGAAGAACTTACCCAGCTGGTCTTCACGGTGTTTTTCGTAAAACTTCTGCTGAACTTAACAATGCTATCTCATCTATTGCCAAAGGTTATGAAACCAAAATCCGTGGGGAGATGGCTCACAGATTTTCAACTCTTGGTGGAGGGATTGAAACTGGTTTTGAGATAATCCAAAAAGATATTGCTATAAACCAAGATGAAGCTTCTACGATTGTTGATGTTGCAACTCAAACAGCAAATGAGTCATCTAGCAGTTTACAAAATGTTATAAAAATGGGTGCACAGCTCAACCACCTTATAGAACTTATATCTTCAAGTCATGAAGGTATAGTAAGTCTTGAACATCGTTCAGTTGAGATATCTGAGGTTATAGGGCTCATAAAAGATATAGCAGAACAAACAAACCTTTTAGCACTAAATGCAGCGATAGAAGCAGCAAGAGCTGGTGAACATGGTCGTGGTTTTGCCGTAGTTGCAGATGAAGTTAGAAAACTTGCTGAGAGAACTCAAAAAGCAACACAAGAGATAGAGATAAACATCTCAACACTACAACAAGAAGCAAACGATATGAGGTCAAACTCTGATAACATATCTGAAATAGCACATGAAAGTGAAGATGTCATTAGAGAGTTTGAAGGTACTTTTAGAGAGCTAAACTCACTTGCTCTAAAATCATCAGACATAGCAGTTGGTATCCAAAACCGTCTATTTACAACTCTTGTAAAAGTTGACCACCTAATCTTTAAATCAAAAGCTTACTCAGCTGTTTTAGATGAAAAAGATGAACATTTTGCAGACCACAAAAACTGTCGTATGGGTAAATGGTACAGTGGTATAGGACTTGAAAGGTTTGGTAAAACAAAAGCATTTAAAGAGATGGAAGCTCCACATGCAAAAGTTCACGATATGACATTTGCAAACTTAGAGTATGTTAAAAACCACTCAACACTCAAATTTAACAACCCAGATACGATAGTTGCTAATTTTGAGCAGATGGAGAAAGCTTCGTTTACACTATTTAGATGTTTAGACTCTATATTAGATGAGTATAATGATAAAAAAGATAGTTAATTCACTATTTACTTAACATTTACTTATAATAATTATAATTTTACATCTCAATTATGTTTTCCCCCTTTCATAATCTGAGATGCATACTCCTATAACTTTTTTAAAATGTCTGAGTTTTTCTCGGGCATTTTTCCCATCTAGTTTTTTATGCTACAATCACAAAATGAAAATAACTCTAACAACTCTTAACTCCCGTTTTACTCACTCTGCCATAGGGCTTAGGTACCTTTATGCAAATATGCAAGAACTTCAAGCAAACACAACCATAAAAGAGTTTAGCATTAACGATGCCATACAAACCATTGCAGAAAAACTACTTTTTGATGAGCCAGATATTATTGGGATTGGGGTTTATATTTGGAATGCTTCACATATTCAAGAACTCCTACATGTACTAAAACTTGTCTCCCCGCAAACTACCATTGTTTTGGGTGGTCCAGAGGTTACCCATGAACCATATAGAGTTGATTTTAGTGAAGCTGACTACATCATAAAAGGTGAAGGAGATACAGCTTTTTACAAACTATGTAAAAACATTTTAAATGGTAATGCTTTTGAAAAAATTATCCCCATGAGTATGCCAAACCTAAAAGAGATAAAACTACCCTACATGTACTACACAGATGATGACATAAAAAACAGATATATCTATGTAGAAATCTCCCGCGGTTGCCCTTTTGAGTGTGAATTTTGTCTAAGTTCTATGGACGAAAAAGTTAGAACATTTAACCTAGATGAAGTTTTAGAAGAGTTTGAAAAACTATGGCAAAGGGGTGCGAGAGCCTTTAAGTTTGTAGATAGAACTTTTAACATAAACATTAAAACCGCAAATGCTATTTTAGACTTTTTTTTAGAAAAAGAAGCTCCATATTTCGCACATTTTGAGGTTATACCAGACCATTTTCCAACATCTCTAAAAGAAAAAATAAAACTATTTCCCCACGGTGCCTTACAATTAGAGATAGGGATACAAACCCTAAACCCTCAAATAGCCCAAAATATATCTAGAAACCTAAAACTAGACAAAATAAAAGAAAATATAAAATTTTTAGAAAACGAAACAAAGGCTCACATACACTTAGACCTCATAGTTGGACTTCCTGGGGAGTCTCTACAAAGTTTTGGAAAAAACTTAGATGAACTTGTCTCGCTTAGCAGTTGTGAAATCCAAATAGGGATACTAAAAAAACTATCTGGAACACACATAAACCGTCACGACATTATGTATGGTATGACTTATAGCAACTTTCCACCATACGATATTTTAAAAAACAACCAACTATCTTTTACCGATATACAGATTATGAAAAGATTTGCAAGGTTTTGGGACCTTTTTTACAATAGCTCAAACTTTACAAAAAGTGTTAAACTCATTTGGCAAGAAAACTCTGTTTTTGAAAATTTTTACAATTTTGGTTTATGGATATACCAACAAACAGACTCAACTTGGAAAATATCTCTCCAAAGGCAAGGGGAACTACTTTTTAAATACCTTTGTGAAGTTAAAAAACTAGATAAAAACACAGTCGCAGACAGTATGCTAGAAGATATGTTAAAACTAAAAGGTAGGGCTGTGCCGAACTATTTAAAACCTTTTGTAAAAGATAAAAAAATAACCCAAAAACTAGGGACTTCTGGGTTTAATAAAAGGCAAAATCTAATTTAATAAATCTTTTTCTATATGTTCAAAACCATCTAAAACATCATCTTTTGTAATGTTGTTATTTAAATCTTTATAGTAAGTATAAACTAAATTTCCATCTTTTTTTATTTCAAGTCGTATGTAACTTTTTGGTAACCCTTTTGCTTTTTTATCTGCATTTTGATTTGAGTTACATGTAATGGAATTTTTGTAAGAAACCACAAGTTCATTTTTGCATTCATAACTAAATTTGTATTTGCTTTTTAAACTATCAGATATAACTTTACTTGGTGGAAAAACCAAAAGAGATAAACAATCCAAATGTTTTACATTTTTATCATAAACAAAAACCTCCCCACTATCTCCACAACCGTTTAAAAGAAATAATAATGGTAGTAATAATTTTTTTAGTGTCATTGTATTAGGTGTCCTTTTTGTTGTTCGTATTTGAACTTATTTGAAAATAAATCTTGTTGAATTTGTGTCTTAGATTTTAGGGGGACATTATACTTGTTGAGATTTTAAATATTTTAATATATCTTGTTTATTCATAAACTTCTCCAT
>CAYNVR010000099.1:0-5385 GCA_964400715.1 uncultured Sulfurimonas sp. | reverse complement strand
TAGATGTGTAGCTTTTAGAGATGGTAAATCTTTTTCTATCCAACCACAAACTTTTATGTTTGGCAACTCTTTTTCTATATGTTTTTTTATGAGTTCATAGTGCATCTGTGATGATACTTTATTTAAAACAACCCCTTTTATGGTGCTATCTTCTCTAAACTCACACATACCTTTTAAAACAGCACAAACAGTTATATAACTTCCACCACCATCTAAAACCAAAACAGATGAAACATCTAAAACCTTTGCAACATCATAAGCAGATGCATTTTTATCCATACCATCATAGTAACCCATCACCCCTTCTATGATAGCAACATCTTTGTCAAAATAGTTACTAAACATCCATTTTAACTGTTCATTGTTCATCATATAACCATCAAGATTTATAGATGGTGTTTTAGATATATACTCATGAAACTGAGGGTCTATGAAATCTGGTCCACATTTATATGGACGAACTGAGTTTTTATAGTGGTACAACAGTGCCATACTCAACAAAGTTTTACCTTGGTTTGAAGCTATGGCAGATACAATAAGTGCTTTTTTCATAACAACATTTTACCCCAAATATGATATACTCACCCTTATGATACAAAACTCTCTACAACAAGCAGTAACACAAAAACTAAACATAGTGGTAACCAACACAAATAAAGCTCTTCAACAAGTGCTACAAGATACATCAAAAAGTGAGGTTGAGGTACTTTCAAGCAACAAAGACTTAAAGTCTGTTATAAACTCCATATTTGAAAAAACAACTCAAAATGAAAGCTCAAACAAACAACTGCTGGAACTTGTTAAAAAAAATCCAACTCTAAAAAACCTTTCAAATGTTTCACAAACACTAAAAGATTTGAAAAAAGCTTTTGACAAAACAGATACACAAACACAAAAAGTGCTTAAACCATTTTTGACACACATAAAAGATATAACCCCTCAAAAACTTGAACAAAACTTTAAATTTAGCGGAGTATTTTTAGAATCAAACCTAAAAGAGAGTTTAGATTTTGAAAAAAACATAAAAAAACTTGTTACACAACTAGAAAAACAACTACAACCAAAAGAGAAAACTACCATTAAAAAAACCATACAAAACATAAAACAAGAGGTTGAAAAAGTACAAAACAATTTTTCAAAAACACAACTAAATAAAATCTTTTCAAAACTAGAAAATATACCACTTTCAAAAGATGTCTTAACAACTCTAAAAGATAGTTCAAAAGAGAGTGTTTTAAAACTTTTAACAGAGGTGGAAAAACAAACATCTCTACCAAAAGATGAAAAACTACAAAAACAGATTTTAACAGATATAAAAAATATTATAGACAAAGATAGTTCAAAACCAAAACTAACAAAACTATTTGATAAACTACAAAACACACCTCTCACAAAAGAGGCTACACAAACCATAGAGAAACTAAAAGAGCTACAAAAACCACAAGAGGTTGTATCCAAAGATTTAAAAGCGATAGTTTTAAAAACAACAGAGGAAGTTACAAACTCAAAAACCCCAAATAAAACAGAGATTTTAAAACACTTAGACAAACTAGCTTTACAGATAGACAACCAACAACTTGTTTCATACCTTTCCAACTCATCTTGTTTATATCTACCATTTGAGTGGGATGCACTTGAAAATGGGAGTGTAGAGTTAAAAAAACTAAAAGATGACAAATTTTACTGCGACATAAACCTAACACTAAAAGAGTATGGAGAGATAAACCTAAAACTAACACTTTATGAAAAAAACAAACTAAACCTACACTTTTTTTCTCAAAGTCAGAAGTTTAAAGAGTTGGTAAAACAAAACTTAGGCTCACTAAGAAAAGCTCTCATAGATATAAATATAACACCTATGGAGATGAGGATTTTTGAGAAAAAAGCATCACCATACGAAACATCTCAAAATACAGAACTAAATATGGGCTTTGAGGTAAAGATATGAAAAAAGCCGTAGCACTCAGATACAACAAAGACAAAGAAAACGCTCCAAGAGTTTTAGCCAAAGGTGAAGGAAATGTTGCCAAAAACATAATAAAAATAGCAAAAGAAAATGAACTTCCCATAAAAAAAGATGAAGACCTCATAGAGTTACTCTCACAAGTTGAACTAGACAAAGAGATACCAGCAGAGCTTTACAAAGCTGTTGCAGAGGTATTTAGTTTTATATATAGAATAAAATAAGGATAGATTATGCAAAAAATACTCGTAAGTGCACTTGAACACTCCGCAAACATACACCTAACATCACTAAAAAAAGAGCTAGGAGATGATGTTGAGTTAGTTGGGATTTTTACAAAAGAGCTTGGTAACCCCATAGTCGATTTAAGAAGCCTCGCTATTATGGGGATAGTAGATGCTCTTAAAAAGCTAAGATTTTTTTTCAAACTCGCAGATGAGATGGTAGAACTAAGTAAAGATGTAGATAAAGTTTTACTCATAGACTCATCTGGTTTTAACCTGCCACTTGCAAAAAAAATTAAAAAAAAATACCCGCAAAAAGAGATAATCTACTACATACTCCCACAAGCTTGGGCTTGGAAAAAAAAGAGGATACCAGTTTTAGAAAAAACCATAGACCATCTTTGCTCCATACTCCCTTTTGAAAAAGACTACTACTCAAAAAATGCACCCATACAGTATGTAGGACACCCTTTGCTTGACCAGATAAAAGAGTTTAAAACAACTCTAAATGAGCAGATAACACACATAACTTTTATGCCAGGTAGCAGAAAAGGTGAGATAAAAAGGCTAATGCCCATCTACAAAGAGGTTAGAAAAAAGCTACATGTAAAAAAAGCTACACTTATCATACCACCCTACTTTTCACAAGAAGATATAAAAACACTCTATGGAGATATATCTGAGTTTGAGGTTGTAAATGATGCACACAAAACTTTATATGAGGCGGATTTTGCATTTATATGCAGTGGAACAGCAACACTTGAAGCTTCTCTCATAGGAACACCTCTCATCCTTAGCTTCATAGCAAACAAACTTGACTACTTCATAGGGAGCAGAGTTGTAAAACTCTCACATGTAGGACTTGCAAACATTATGTTTACAAAGTTTAAAAACAAACAGATACACCCAGAATTTTTACAAGATGAAGTAACAGTTGAAAACCTGCTAAAAAGTTATGAAACTTTCAACAGAGAAAACTTCTTGCAACACTCAAAAGAGTTAAGAGAGTATCTTAAATCTGGAAGTGCTAAAAATGTAGCACACATTATCACAAATCAGGGACAAGTCTAGCTATGCCATCTTTTATACTAAAAGAGGCTGTCCCCGTAGCCACTTTTACCTCTTGAAGTTTTAAAGTTCCATAAACCCTTATATGTTCATAAGCATCTTCAAGCTTAACACCCTCACCTTTTTTCACTTCAACATATACAGTTTGGTTCGCAGGTGAAGCTGGAACATGGATACAAGCTGCTTGTGTAGGAAAAAACAAAAACTTACTCACTCTATCACCATCTGTATCTACTGGCACTATGTAACCATCAAGCATAGCTTTTTTACCATCTGCATTTTTGTTGTTTCCAGCTTTTTTTAAAGCTTTTTGAAGTTTAGCATAGATGAGTATCTCCTCTTTTGAGCCTTCTGGAACTTTTTTTACTTGGTCAGTATAAAACTTTACAACCTTTTCTTGGTTAAAGTTTGGGTCTATGAGAGTTTTCCAACTATCTATCTCATAATCGGGCATAGATGAACAACCAACAAAAAAGATTAAAACAAAAAGATACCTTATCATACTCTTACCACCAATCCATCTTGAAGAGAGCTTTTGTAACTGTTATATGCTGGAAACAATGAACTAAATACACCAATAACAACCATAAAAAGAAGTAAAGATATTTGGTATATGTCTAGTCCATAAGATATATTTATAGGATAATTCAATACCAAAACAAACAAACTCAGTTCAAGTAAAACAACGCCAACAACCACACCACTAAAAACTACAAAAAAGCTTTCAACAACAAACAGTAAAAACACTGTAAAACTACTAGCACCCAAACTTCTTAAAATGGCTATCTCCCTTCTTCTTTCATTTAATGTTGAAAACATAGTAGATAACATAGTAAAAACAGCAGTAATAAAAACTCCAAAAGATATAACAACCAAGATGTTTTGAAACTCTTTTATAAGTTTATACAACCTACTAAGTGCCTTTGCTGGGATAATAACTGTTGTATGGTTTAACTTGGACAACCTCTCTTGTATCTCTAAAATCTGCATCTTGTTTTTTAACCCAACAAACATACCACTTATGTGTTTTGGTTTTATATCCATCTTCATAAGATGTTCATTTGTTATGTGCATATCTACAAAATGCCCACTTTGATATTCAAAATGTATAGCTTCATCTGTTTTTAACTGCATAAATAAAGAATCATCATTTGGTGTAAAGGTTTTATCTAAAATCCCAACCACCTTGAATTCTCTATGTTTATGTATATGGTGGTGCTTACCCTTACCATGTGAAAGGTGGATTTTATCTCCAAGTTTTAAACCAAGTTTTTTTGCCACATCGTAACCAACAACTATATCAAAAAACTCACTAAAAAATTTTCCTTCTTTAAGTCTCAATTTTTTATTTGTAGAAAAAGTATAATACTTAAAATAATCATTATTTGTTGAAACAACATCAAACCCTTTAAAACTATCACCCAAAGAGATAGGGATACACCAATCCACACCATCAGTTTTTAAAACCTCATTAAAAACCTTATAATCCATTTTTAGATTATCATCAGATATATGAAAAACAAGTTTTAAAAGTATATCTATGGAACCATTCGATGGAGCAACTATAAGATCAGTTGCATTTATGGTATTTATAAAATGATTTTTACTCTCTTTAACAACTTTATCTACACCAAGCAACAACATCACACTAATAGCAATAGAAAAAACACTTAGAAAAAAAGTAAGTTTTCTATTTTTTATACTTTTATATGTCAAGTTCAGTATCATCTGTTTATCTCACAAAAGTCATATACTACATCAAAATAGTGTGCGAGTTTATCATCATGACTCACAAATATCAATGTAGAATTATTTTTTTTAAGCTGTTCAAAAAGTAACTTCATAAAACTCTCTTTTGTATCTTCATCAAGTGCTGATGTCGGTTCATCTGCCACTATAATTTTAGGTGAACCTATAATAGCACGGGCAAGAGCAACTCTTTGTTGTTCACCAATACTCAATTCCATAGCTTGTTTATACTTTTTATCTTTTGTCAGTCCAAGAGATGTCAAAAGTGTATCTACTGTTTTTTCTTCATCTGCCACACATAATCTCTTTTTAGTTGAAAAATGAAGTGGCAATGTTATATTTTCATAAACACTAAGGTATGGCAATAAATTAAAATGTTGA
>CAYNVR010000098.1:0-5401 GCA_964400715.1 uncultured Sulfurimonas sp. | reverse complement strand
GTGCTTCTGCTATCTCTCTTAGTGGTTCTTTCATAGCTTCTTTTGCATCTTCACTTGTCAGCTCAATAGAACTTAGTAAACCTTCAACTTGGTCACGACCTGTAATTGTCATACGAAGTTCCTCTTCTAAACTTACAGCAGTTCCTATCTCTATTTTTATCTCTTCTGCAACTCTCTCACCAATGAGAAGGTTGTATTTTTTTCTTACATAGTTGATAATCCCACGGTCAATAGTGTCTCCCGCAGTTCTTATAGATTTTGATTGAACCAAACCACCAAGACTTACAACACCTATCTCAGTTGTTCCACCACCAATATCTACTACAAGGTTACCTTGTGGTTCTCTTATGTCTATACCAGCTCCAATAGCTGCTGCCATAGGTTCTTCTATGAGAAAAACCTCTCTTGCACCAGCACTAAGAGCTGATTCTCTAACAGCTTTTCTCTCAACCTGAGTAAGACCATAAGGTACACAGATAATTATACGAGGGGAGATTAGTGAGCTTCTTCCGTGTGCTTTTTCAACAAACTTTCTAATCATTTTTTCTGTCATATCAAAATCTGCTATAACACCATCTTTCATGGGTCTAATAGCTTTGATATTTCCAGGTGTTTTGCCAACCATCTCTTTTGCATCGTGTCCAACAGCTAAAACTCTTGTTTGACCATATTTTTCCTCTTTAACAGCAACAACAGAAGGTTCATTTATGATAATCCCTCTACCTTTTGCTATAACAATAGTATTTGCTGTACCAAGGTCAATAGACAAATCGTTTGAAAATAGTCCAATTAGTTTATTAAATATCATAGTTTACCTTATGCAGTTTTTTGTAAATTTTTTTTGATATAAACAGGCTTTTCACCATCTTCTATAACCTCTTTTGTTATGAGAACTTCATAACCTTCATATTCTGGAAGTTCATACATAATATCTATCATATTTTCTTCCATAATCGCACGAAGACCTCTTGCACCCGTTTTTCTTTTTATAGCCTTTTTAGCAATTGCCCTTAATGCATCATCATCAAAGTTTAGCTCAACTCCGTCTATGGAGAAAAGTTTTTTATACTGTTTTACAAGTGAGTTTTTAGGCTCTGTTAAAATATGAACCATATCATCTTCTGTTATCTCGTTTAAAGATGCTATGATAGGTAAACGACCAACAAGTTCAGGGATAAGACCATAGCTTACAAGGTCATCTGGTTCTACCATATCAAAAGTTGGCTTTTGTTCATCTTTTGTTTTTTTCTCATGACCAAAGCCTAAAACATTTTTGCCCTGTTTTCTTTTTAAAATCTCTTCAAGTCCATCAAATGCACCTCCACATATAAAAAGTATATTTGTAGTGTCTATCGATGTAAACTCTTGGTTAGGATGTTTTCTACCACCTTTTGGTGGGATGTTTACTTTTGAGCCTTCTATGATTTTTAAAAGTGCTTGTTGAACACCCTCTCCACTCACATCACGAGTTATTGAACGGTTTTCACTCATTCTTGAAACTTTGTCTATCTCATCTAAAAAGATTATACCTTTTTGGGCTCTTTTTATATCGCCACCAGCAGCTTGTAGAAGTTTTGTAAGTATGTTTTCAACATCTTCCCCAACATAACCAGCTTCTGTAAGACTTGTAGCATCTGCTATGGCTATGGGAACATTTAAAACTCTTGCGATAGTTTGTGCCATAAGAGTTTTACCACTACCCGTTGGACCTATGAGCAGTACATTTGATTTTGCTATCTCTGTATCATCATCAACTTGTTGAGTTTTAAAAATTCTTTTATAGTGGTTATAAACAGCAACACTTAAAAGTTTTCTCGCTTTTTCTTGCCCAACTATGTAGTCACCTAAAAAGTTATTTAACTCTTTTGGAGTCATAAGCTTTTCAACTGTATCTAAAAGTTCTTGGTCTTGTTGTGAACTCTCTTGTTCATCTCCAAACATTATTTTGTATGCAGAAACAACACAGTTTTTACAAATATAAACACCATTTCCTGCTATTAGAGGATTGTTTTCACTCTCTGTTGTTTTACAAAAGCTACACTTTCTGTGTATCATATATTTTTCCTCTCATAAGGGATTCCCCTTTTTGTTTTTATTACAAAGTTACATAACTTTTTTACATGGTGATTTGTACTGTTTTCTAAAAGTTCATTTGCTACATCTTTTAGAGGTTGTCCAGATTCAAACAAATCTCTATATGCAGATTTTAAAAGGTTGATATCTTCTCTGTCTAGATGTCTTCTAAGCCCTGTTAAATTCAACCCTCTAAGAGAAGCACGGTTACCCTCTGCCATACAAAATGGTGGAACATCTTGTGCTAATGCACTAGCACCTGCAACCATAGCATAGTCCCCAATATGAACAAACTGATGTATAGGTGTCATCCCACCAATTACAGCGTAATCTCCCATCTCAACATGCCCCGCAAGTGTAGCTGCATTTGCTAAAATACAGTGATTACCTATGATAACATCGTGTCCTAGGTGAACATAACCCATAAAAAGATTGTGATTTCCAACAATAGTTTTTCCACCACCACCTTTTGTACCAGGGTTAAAAAGAGTAAACTCTCTTATTGTGTTATTATCTCCAATGATAAGTTCAACATCTTCACCTTGAAATTTTAGGTCTTGTGGAATAGAGCCTAAAACAGAGTGTGAAAAGATTTTGTTGTTTTTACCAATAGTTGTTTTTCCATAGATACAACTGCTTTGTGCTATGGTAGTACCATCACCAATAGTTGTTTGAGAAGATATAAAACAGTATGCACCTATCTCAACATTTTCGCCAATAACAGCACCATCTTCAATAATGGCAAGAGGGGAAATTTTACTCAAAATAAACCTTTTTTATTTATCAACAATCATAGCTTTTAGTTCAGCTTCACTTACTAGTTTGTCATCAACATAAGCTTCACTTTTTAGCATCCAAATAGCACCTTTGTTTTTTATAACAGATATGCGGTATTCAAGTCTATCACCAGGTTTTACAGGTGCGCGAAACTTTGCTTTATCAATACTCATAAAATAAACAACTTTTTGAGCAGCTTCCTCTTCTGTCATATCACCCATACTTTTAAAAGCAAGTATTCCACCAGCTTGTGCCATACCTTCAAGTATCATAACACCTGGGTATATAGGGTGTCCTGGAAAGTGACCTTGAAAAATATTATCTCCAATAGTTACATTCTTGTACCCAATAAGTGATTCTTTTTCAACAATATTTGTAACACGGTCAAGAAGTAAAAACGGGTAACGGTGAGGTATAATTTTTTGAATTTCCATAACATCTAATGTCATAATGCAAAAGCCTTTGTAAAAATTTTTGATATTTTAACAAAATTATTATTAGACTTTGATTAGTAAACCCAGATTTTAAATTCAACTCTGCGGGAGTGTTGTTTGTCTTCTTTATTTTTTGTTTTTACAACATCTGCAAAACTATTACCGCTACCTTTTAAAATTTTATATATCCACATCTTTGTTTGTTGATTTTGTAGTTTAAAAATATATGTTTGTACAGAGTATGCCCTTTGTAACGATAGTTTTGTGTTTTTAATATAGCTAGATGAAAAGTTATCTATTTTGCTCCATTCACTAGATGTGTGACCATTTATCTCTAAAAACTTAATCTCTTGCTTATGCTTTTTTAGAACTTTGATTAGTTTTTTACTAAAAGTTGTTAAAAATATTTTTTGTGTTTTTGTCAATTTGTATTGACCTATTTTAAAATACAATCTTTTGTCTAAAAATACTATTTTTAGATTTGGATAAATTTTTAGTTGTTTTTTGTCTATCTCATCTTTAAATATCTTTAAAAGGTCTTGATAAAGTGAAGAATTATAATGTTTTTTTATAGCTCTCTCTTTTATTTTTACCATTGTGCAGTTTTTATTTAACATTGTTATCCACATATTTGATTCTTGTGAATTTTTATTTGTATATACTCCGGCAACTGCTACTTTTGAGTTATTTAATATGGAAAGAGCATAGAAACTGTCAAAGCCATCTCCACCAAAATGTTCTTGTGTGAGCATAGTTAGTCTTTTGTTTAAAAGCATTGCTAAACCATCTGTATTTATATCATCTGTTACATATCCAACAGCCATAAATTCACCATTGCTAAACTCTTTTATATCTTTTAGTACAGTTGAATATGTTGTTTGTATGTTTCTTTGTATGATGATATTTTGATACATATCTATTTTGAAAATTTGTACTTGATTTTTTTCAAGAGCATTTATTTGGCTTAGTAAAACTATAAAGTTTCCATCTCTTGTTTTTATAATCTTATGTGGTGTTGTTTTTTCTCCACTATCGTACTCTTTTAACCATATTTTGTCACCATTTTCAGTTATGTGAAGTATGGTCATATATGATTTGTTTTCATATTTTGTTTGTGCTAAAAGCATTATGGAACCATTTTCTGTTTGAACAGCATCTATACCTTTGTCATCGTAGATGGTGCCATATTTTTTACTCCAAAGTAGTTGTCCATATTTTGAAAATTTTGTTAAAAATATATCTGTTTTACCAAGTCCTGTTGTAAAGATAGGGTCGTAACTATCTCTTGATGTAAAAGATGTTCCAACTGCTAAAATACTTTCATCTTTTAATAATATGAGTTTAGACATCTTGTTGTAGTTTTTTGTACCAAAAATTTTTGTAAAGATTGTGTTGCCATCTTTGTCAAGTTTATGTATGAGCATCTTTCCATTTTGTGTGTATCCACCAACAATATAGCCATCTTGTGGTGTTTTGAGTATAGATACTGCTTTGTTAAAGTTTTTTAGTTCTATGGTTTTTTGTAGTAAAATTTTGGCATTTAGGTTTACATTTACAAGCTCTATCTGGTTACCGACATAACTTTTTTGACTTTCTAAATATTCATAAGGGTTTGAATATATTTTATCTGTTGTTTGTGGTTGTCTATGGTCTTTTGTATAGCCTATGGCACTAATTGTTCTGTCATAATTTTGTGTAATATCAAAAAGAGCATCATTAAATGGTTTGTTGATTATGATTGAAAAATCTTTTGCATAAACAATTTGTAGTAAGATAAGTAAAATAGGTAGGTATTTCATATATAAACTTTTTTAAGAAATTTAAAGCAAAAAACATTCCTAAAAAATGTTTGGTAGATGGTTACAAAGCCTAAAAAAAAGGCTTTGTGATTGAAAAATTATTTTAAATTTTCAAATGGTGCAGTAACAACTTGTTTACGAGTTACTGTGTAAGGTACAAGTGCAGCTGCTCTTGCTCTTTTGATAACAGTAGAAATCATATCTTGGTGTCTTTTACAGTTACCAGTTAAACGGCGAGGCATAATTTTGTATCTTTCAGATAATGAAAAACGGATGTTTGCAACATCTTTGTAATCCATAAAATCAACTTTTGCTTCA
>CAYNVR010000097.1:0-5449 GCA_964400715.1 uncultured Sulfurimonas sp. | reverse complement strand
TTTTTAGCTGATTTTTCATCAAACTCAGCTGTTTTTATCTCTAAGTTTTGAGATTTTAACATCTCAACTGCTTCATCAAGTGATAAAGAATCACAATTTGCTGAAACATTTAGAAACAAAGCAGTACATAGTATGCACACTAGTTTTTTCATCTATTTTCTCCATTTTGTTGTAGTAAACACAAAATTATAACATATATTTTCTTACAAATTTGGATATTATTTAAACTAATAACTAGCTATAATAATTACTATTATTTAAAATAATACTATTTATGGTTTTTCAACCATAAAACAAGCTCTTTTATATCTTCATCTTTTAACTCTTTAAATGCTGGCATCATCGCACCTTTGGAGCTTTTCCACCTATTTTTAGAACCATTTTTTATACTTTGTATTATTTTTGTATTATCATTTTTATATTTTTTAAATATATTTTTAAAAGATGGTCCAACTGTGTCTATATTTTGTTTATGACATACCAAACATCTGTTTTGTATAGCTATTTTTTGACCTTTTGGCATAGCTTTTAGTTTGTTTAAAAGTGCTTGTTCCTTTGCAAGGTTTTGAGCAGTAAAATGTTCAAACATATAGTGAGCTATGGCATCTAGTTCATCTTCTGTTACCTTCCCTTTTTGTGATGGCATAACACCATAAGTCTCTAAACTTTTTTTATCACACAAAGATTTATCTACACTTGGGTTTATAACATAATCTTTTACAAAATCTACCGCTTTTGAGATTCTACTGCTTTCATCATTTGTTTGTATAAAATCTGGAACATGAAAAGCAACTGCCATCATAGGTGGAGCAACTTCATCTTCGTAAGTTTTTGGTGGCATATCTATATTATGACACGAAGAACATTTTTGCTTTAAAAGTTTTTCACCATCTAATTGAGGTTTTTTATCCTCATTACAACCACTAAAACATATACTCATAACAATAATTGGAACTATAAATTTAAACATACTAAACAACCTTATCTTCTAAAAATAATATATTTTGCATACAAGATTGTAACATCTTTATGTTAAAATTTTATCTCAAATAAAAAGGATATATTTAAACTATGCAAAATGTGGTAGATATTTTTAGAAAAAAAGGTCGCTTATTTAAAAAAATGGTAGAGATATTACCTCGCGAAATAGGGATTAGAAACAAAATCAAAATATACAAAGCAACAGATATAAATGGATATTTTTGGGTTATTATTGCTGTTTCACAAAAAAGTAAGTTACTTATGAAAGATGTAAAAAAATTTGAAGAGATATATGCCAAACTTTGTATTTTTACAGGACACAATTTCAAATATAAAACTCTACTCATAGATGCACCAGTTTGCTCAAAAGCATTAGATGGATTTAAACAACACTCTTGGAAGATAATATAATGCTTTTTTGTGATATAGGAAATACATCTTACCATTTTTTTGATGGTAAAAAAACATTTAAAAAAAGTAGTAAAAATTTTGACCCATCTACAATTACAGAACAAGTTTTTTATATATGTGTACATGTAGAGATTCAACAAAAACTAAAACAACTACAAAACTGGAAAAACCTAGCTCTACATGTAGATAAAAAAGAGTTTTACGATACAATGGGCATAGACAGAATTGTGGCTTCTTTGAGTGTTGAAAATGGTGTTATAGTAGATGTTGGAAGTGCCATAACTGTTGATATTGTCAAAAACAACAAGTTTCAAGGTGGTTTTATTTACCCTGGAATAAATGCTATGCAAAACTGCTTTAAAGGTATATCCAAAGCATTGGACTACCCATTTAACTTTAAACTAAATCTAGACACACTACCAAAAAACTCACAAGATAGCATAAGCTATGGTTATATAAAAGGTCTTATTGTGGAGATTAACTCTTATAATTTACCCATTATACTTACAGGTGGAGATGCAAAAAAGTTTCAACCATTTTTAGATAACTCTATTGTAGATGATATGTTAATCTTTAAAGGTATGCAAATAGTTTACAACCAAACCCCATTTTTTAAAAAATAGTTTAAAGGGTAAAAACTAACAACCAAAACATAAACCAAGTTTGTATAAAATGAGATTTTGAAGTATTTTTGTGTTATATCTTTTTGAAAATCTATAAGCCCGATTATAGTTCCAAAAAAAGTTCCACAAAATAGTAAAATATACAAAAGATACCCTATGTAGCCATACTCTTTTTGTAAAAAACAAAATGGGCAGTGGTGTGTTGGTAGCTCATAAATATATGTTCCAAAAAAAGATATTAAAGAGAGTATGGCAACAATTATAAAAACAACATTTAAAAGTGCATAAGCATACTTTTTTTTCATAACAAACATAGTTGTCATAAGAAAAAACAGAGTATAAAATATGCCAAGAAGTACTACATGTGGAAGTTCTAAAAAGTAAGATATAAAAGTTTGACTGTTAACAGAGTATATAACCCCACAACAATCCACTACACTTTTTGGGTCAATGGAGTTAAACATTGTAAACTCTGTAAAAATTTCAACCACAAGAAGTAAAAAAGTTACAATAAAAAAGCCAAATTTTAGTTTTATATATTTTGGTATCTCATATTTTATGCTCTCATTGTGTAAAACCAACCAAAAAGCAAACAGATATATGTTTAAAATTTTTAACATAAGCAGGTATGTACCATAAACAGTGGCATTTACAACACCAGCTCCACACATAGCACCTGTTATGATGTTTGAGAGTTTGTCTAGTGTAAATATAAAAAATATAAAAAGTGGGATTTTTACAACAAATATATATTTTATGATGGTCGCACTAAGGTAGCTGTTTTTTTCCAGTGAGTATTGTAGTGATGATGTTGAGGTGATGTCCCACTTTAAAAATATGTTTATGCTCAGAAAAAAGGCTATAAAACCAAAAAACAAAAATAGTATATCTAAAATATATATTGTCAAAATCTCTGGAACAAGTGTCATACAACTACACCATTTTTTAGTTCTATCTCTTTATCTACAAAATCTAGCCCAAAAAACAGTGGGTCGTGTGTGGAGATGATGATGGTTAAGTTCATCTGTTTTAACTCTTTTAAAATGTTTATGAAGTTTAAAGATAGTTTCTCATCTAAGTTTGCTGTCGGTTCATCTGCCAAAATGATTTTTGGATTGTTTATGCAAGAACGAGCTATCGCAACTCTTTGTTGTTCTCCACCTGAGAGATTTTTTACAACAACATCTTTTTTATGCTCAATGTGAAACTTTTTCATAACATCATAAACTTCTGTTTGTACTGTTTTTTTGTCTGGGTTTAGTGGTATTTTGGGTATGAGTATATTTTCAAAAACATTTAGGTTTGGTATGAGGTTGTATTTTTGAAAAATAATCCCTATGTTGTCTCTTCTGTAAATTGAGGCAAAATCATCACTTAGTTTAGATATATGTTTACCATCAACCAAAACTTCGCCAGATGTTGGTTTGCTAAGAGCAGATATGAGAGACAAAAGTGTACTTTTACCACTTCCGCTAGACCCTTTTAAAACAACAACTTCCCCCTCTTTTATGTGAATATTTACACCTTTTAGTGCTGTGGTTTTTTCAAAACTTTTTGTAACATCTTTTAGTTGTATCATCTTAGTACCTCATCAGCATCTCTTGTGGCTACTTTCCAAGATGGGATAATTGTAGCAAATATATAAACAGGAACACTCAGTAAAAACACAATAAAAAGTGACTGAGTATCAAAAACAAACACAAGTTCAAACTCTGGTTTTAGGTTTGAGTAACCTATAAATATATTTTTTAAAAGTGGAGCTTTTAAGATATATACATAAAAAAGGGCTAAAATAACACCAAGTATGTATGAAAAAAGTGATATAACAGCCCCCTCATAGAACTTCTCTTTTAAAACATCATCTACTTTCCAACCAAGGGCTTTTAGTATGCCAACCTCTTTTTTTTGCTCACTTGTAGTTCCACTTGTTTTGTCGTAGATAATCACAAAAAAAGTAAATATAGAAACCAAAAACAGAGCTAGGAAAATCCCACTTTTGTAGTCAAAAATGTTTTGGTAGCTTATGGCTATCTCATCTTTTGTAACTACTCTTGTGTTTGGGTATAGAGATTTAATCTTGCTTACAACTGTTTCAACCTCATCTTTGTTTGGAACATTTACAACAATATCTATTGCCATAGCCTCATCTATGCCAAAAATATCTCGTACATTTTGGTTGCTCATTACCATTATGTCGTTAGATTCTAGTTGTGTTGTTTTGTCAAACACACCATCTACATGTAGCTTTTTTAAACTTCCATCAGGTTTTATAAAGTTTAAAAACTCATTGTAGTAGTTTTTTTCTAAAAGCTTAAAAACACCAGCTCCAACCAACATAGAGTTTGTGTAGTTTGAGTCAAAAATTTTAACACCATCTTGTAGAGTTTTTTTGTATGGTTCTTCAAACTCATCTACACCAACAAGTGTAAAGTAAACATCTTCATTTTTAAAGTAGTAGTAACCCCAAACTCTTGGAGTAGCACTACTTACACCAGCTATGTTTAAAATCTCATCTGCGACACTGTTTTGTATGTTTGTAACTCTGCCACCTTGTTGATTTTGAACTATTATCTCAGGTAGAGAATCTAGTGTTGATGTCAGCTCATATTTTATGGAGTTTGTTATGAAAAAAACACTACTCAAAATAAAAACCAAAGATGTAAAAACAGTTACTATAAAGATGTTTTTTACTTTTTCTCTTAAAATGGAGTTTAGAGCATACTCTAAAAGGTAGAGGTTTATCATCTAAAATCTCCTACGACAAAAGATGTTTTAGCATACTCCCTTAGTGAGCCATCATCTTTGTAGATTTCAAAAACAGTTGTTAAACTTCTGTTTCTTATGTAGTGTGTTTCGTTTGAGATTGCCAAATCTGGCAGTTTTGTAAGTTTTACAAAAAGTTGTTTTTGTTCTAGGTTTTTATCTTTTTTGTTTAGGTAGTAAACCTCAAAGAGTAGTAAAAATGTCAAAATTCCAAACCCATAAATGGTCAAAACAGCTTTTTTATTCATCTAGTTTGTAAACCATCTTTTTAGTTATATCGCTAAATCTTACAATCTTTTTACCATTGTGGTCTATGTAGAAAGTTTTGGCATCATCTTCATCTACAAATGGTATAAACTCATTTCCCATAGGTCCATAAACATCACTTCCAACAACATAAAAAGCCTCATCTGCTTTTATGCTCTCTTGTGAGTAGTAGTCTCTTACCAAAATATCTGTTATACCTTTTTTGTGTTCAAAATAGTATTTCATCATATCTTTTACACCATCAAAAGAGTAGTGCTTTTTAGAGTAAAAAATCTGTGTTGCCCATTTTGGATACTTGTAAACAAACATTCCGCAAACAGGACATTTTTCTGTTTGTGAAACTACTATCTCTTTTACATGTAGAGTTGGTTTTTGGTTGTCCCACAGGTATATGGCCACCATAT
>CAYNVR010000096.1:0-5666 GCA_964400715.1 uncultured Sulfurimonas sp. | reverse complement strand
AGTAACAAGTTCTGGTTCTTCCCAGATAGCATCTAAAAGTTGTTCTTTTGAAACTATTTGGTCACGGTGACGAGCAAGGTGAGTTAATACTTCAAATGGTTTACCTTTTAGTTCTATCTCTTTTTCTTTATAAGTAATTTTTTCCTCTTCTGGATTGATTGTTAAATCTTCAATCTCTATGATGTTGCTTCCACCAAAACGAAGACGAGCTTCAATACGAGCTACAAGTACATCAAAATCAAAAGGTTTTCTTATGTAGTCATCTGCACCAGCACGAAGAGCCTCAATCTCACTTTCGTTATCATCTCTTGCAGAAAGTACAACAACAACAGTTTTTGGAGTGTTTGATTTAATATCTCCAATAATATCAACAGAATTTCCATCTGGTAACATCCAGTCCATTAGAACCAAGTCATAGTTACGAATATCTAAATAGTACTCACCATCTTTAAGTGTTTCAACAACATCGCTTTGGTAACCATACTCTTTTAGCCCTTCGGCAAGCATTTTATTTAAAGTTACTTCATCCTCTATAATAAGAATTCTCATATATTTTTTCCTATAAGTTGATATTTGGCGAAATGATAGCATAATTTTAGGTTACTTTAAAGTTTTTTTCAATTTTTTTTAAAAAAAGGATTATATACTACTAAAAAAAGGTGTAAAAATGAAATATCCAAAGTTTTTTGATGATGTTAAGAGTATTAGGTTAAGAGATAAACTCTCTATGGTCTTAGGTGCTTTTGATGATGGTATATATGAGATTAGTTATTTAGAAGTTGTAAAATCAGCTGGACATAGTTGTCCAACTGTGATGGGCGCTTACCTTTTGTGTAGTGAAGGGTTGGCAGAGCTTTATAAAGATTTCATACCTGTTAGAGGTGAAGTGAAAGTTGAGTTTAAAGAGAGTTTGGAAGATGGTGTAGCAGGTGTTATAGCAAATACAATAACACAAATAACAGGAGCAACTTCAAAGAGTGGTTTTAAAGGTTTAAATGGTAACTTTGCAAGACACTCTTTGATGAATTTTAATGTAGATATATCTTCATCTGTTCGTTTTACAAGGTTAGATACAGATGAGAGTGTAGATGTGTTTTATGACCCATCATCTATAAAACCAGATGTAAATATGCAACCACTTATGCAAAAAATCTTGACAAATAGTGCAGATGCAGATGAACTAAAAGAGTTTGGAGAACTTTGGCAAGATAGGGTAAAAAGGATATATGAAAATAAAAACAGTGTTGTGAAAGTTTTAAAAGTTTAAAACTACTAAAAGTAAGTCACTTTTTTAGTGACTTACAAAATCAACATAGCATCACCGTAAGAGTAAAAGCGGTAGTTTTGCTTTATGGCTTCTTCATAAAGTTCTTTTGTTTTTTCAAGTCCTACAAAACTCGCTACTAACATAAGGAGTGTGGATTTTGGTAGGTGGAAGTTTGTTAGTAGGTGGTTTACTCTTAGTGGTTTGTTTTGTGGGTGTAAAAACAGGTTGGCTTCGCCAGATATTTTTTCTTTGTTTCGGGCATAAAACTCCACAGTTCTTGTAGATGTTGTCCCTACACAAAGTATGGGTGTGTTACTGTCTAAAATCTCTTTTGTTTTTTGTGGTATGTTGTAAAACTCTGAATGCATAGGGTGGTTTGTGATAACCTCTGCTTCAACAGGTTTGAAAGTTCCACTCCCTACATGTAGAGTTATGTAGCCGTGTTTAAAATTTTCACAAACCCTTTTGTGTTGCTCTTTTGTAAAGTGTAGAGATGCTGTTGGTGCGGCTACGGCACCCTCATTGTTTGCCCAAACACTTTGGTACTCTTTTGAGTCCTCTTTGTTGTCCTCTCTTTGTATGTAAGGTGGTAGTGGTATATGTCCTATCTTGTCTATGGTTGGAAGTATATCTTCAAACCTGAGTTTTTTATCTGCCATAAAAAACACAACCTCTCTGCTACCATCTTCATTTAGTTTTTGAACTTCACAGTTTAGATTTTCATCAAAGAGTAGTTTTGTGCCAACTTTTACTCTTCCTTTTATGTAAACATTGACATTGTAAGCATCAAGAGGTTTATTTATGAGAAGTTCCACTTTTCCACCACTTGTTTTTTTTCCATAAAGACGGGCTTTTATAACTTTTGTATCGTTAAAAATCAAGGCACAATCTTTTGGTATGATGTTTTCAAGCTCACTAAAAACTGTATGTGTTATGGTGTCTGTTTTTCTGTCATATACAAGTAGTTTTGCACTGTCTCTTGGTGAAGCAGGGTAGGTTGCTATGAGTTTATCTGGCAGATGAAAATCATAGCTTGAAGTTAGAAGCTCTTTACTCATCTTCATCTTTTTCTGGGTTTACTGCTTTTACTATGAGTATGGAAAAACCATAAAGTATAACAAGTGGCCCAGCCATAAGTAGTTGAGTAAGAACATCTGGTGGTGTTAAAAGTGCTGCGACTATGAAGATGATAACTATGGCATACTTGAAAAAGTCCATCATCTGTCTGTCATTTACAAGCCCTAAAAGAGCTAAAAAGTAAGCAAAAACAGGTAGCTCAAATGCCAAACCAAAACCAAACATAATCTTTGTAAAAAAGCCAACATAGTCCTCTATGTTTATGAGTGGTGTAAACTTAAAACTACCAAATGTTATGAGAAAGTCAAACCCAAAAGGGGTAACAACATAGTAAGCAAACAACACACCAACTAAAAACATAATAGTCCCACCAAGTATGAAAGGGATTATCATCTTTTTTTCATTAGCATAAAGTCCTGGTGCTATAAAAAGCCAGATTTGTGAAAGTATGATAGGCAATGCCCCTAAGATAGCCGCGAAAAACGAAACTTTCAGAGCAACAAAAAATGCTCCACCAACTTGACTTGTTGTTACCATACCGTTGGCTGCATTTACAGAAACTTTACCAACTTCATTTAAGGCTTGGTTTAGTGGTGTTACCATCCAGTTTAGTATTTGTTCATGGAAAAAAAACATTACAAAAAACATACCAACCAAACTAAGCACAGATATGGCAAGTCTTTTTCTAAGTTCTACTAAGTGTGGTCTTAATTCATCAAACATCTTTTACTTCTTCTTTTTTTGGTTTTTGGCTTGTTGGTTTGTCATCTATATCTTCCAAAATATCGTTTGTCAGATTTGTAAGATTAGATTTTACATCTGTTGCTTGTGCGAGTTTTGCTTTTGTTTCAAGTAGCTCTTTTTTGTATGCAAGAGCCTCCTCTTTTATGTCACTTATGTTCATTTCCTGTTCTATCGACTCTTTTACACCACCAATGGTGTTTTTTACTTGACGGAAAAACTTTGCTACATCAACCATAGCACTTGGAAGTTTATCTGGTCCTAAAAATAGTATAGCTATGACAGCTATAAGTAAAATCTCTGTAAAACCCATACCAAACATATAAAGCCTTTTAATTAAATGTTCGTGATTTTATCCAAAGAATGATTAAAAAATCTTCAAGAGGTTAAAAATAATGCCAATTCATCGGCTAAAAGGTAGTTTTTGTTGTAAAATCTGTTTTCTCTTTTTGTCAGCTTTTTCTCTTTTGTAAGGATATCTGCTCTTTTTTTCTCCTCTTTTGAGAGTTCATCAGCATCTATACCAACATCACAACGAAGCCCTAAAAAGATTTTTTCAAGTTTTATATCTTCATCACTTAAAATCTCCTCTTCTACATGTAGAGGGTTGTTTATGTATGTTTGTATATCTGTGCTTGGGTATAGTCTTTTGTTTTTTTGTTTCCCAACTGCTCCACTACCAACACCTAAGTAGTCATCATACAGCCAGTAGCCTTTGTTGTGTATGCTTTGGTATGTTCCAAAGTTGCTTATCTCATACTGTGTGAAATTGTGTTTTTGTATCTCTTCAAAAAGCCATTTTGTGAGTTGGAGTTTCTCTTGTGCCATTTGTGGTTTTTTCTCAAATGGTGTGTTTTGTTCTATGGTTAGGGCATAGGCACTTATGTGGTTTATGGGTAGTGAAAAAGCTATGTTTAAATCTTTTTGGAGTAGCTCTTTTGTGTCATTTATGGTTGCATAGATTATGTCAAGAGATATGTTTTTTATCCCTATATCATAAGCATTTTGTATCGCTTGTAGTGCTTGTTTTGTGTTGTGGGCTCTGTTTAACATTTTGAGTTTTTTCTCATCAAAACTTTGCACACCAAAACTTATGCGGTTTATGCCAAGTTGTTTCATACCACTTAACCACTCCTTTGTAGCGGAGTTTGGGTTTGCTTCTGTTGTGAGTTCTGTTTTTTCATCTATGTATGGTTTTAAAAGTTCAAAGATGGGTTCATAAAGTTTTGCCTCCACACAAGATGGAGTTCCACCACCTATGAAGACAGATTTTAGGTAGTTTGTTTTTTTTAGTTCACTTTTTAGTTGTTTGTAAAGAGCATACATGTAGTCTTGTTTTAGATGAAACTTATCTACATATGAGTTAAAAGAACAGTAGTGGCATTTTGAGTCGCAAAAGGGTATGTGTATATATAAAAGCATACAAAATTATAACAAGATAAACTTAGTTTAATAGCTTTTGAGTATAATTGCACCAATAAATATATAGGTGTTTTTATGGGTAAAGAAGGTTTATATCGTCCAAATGTAGCGATGGTTATTGTTTCAAATCAGTATCCTAAAAAGAAGGAAGTTTTTATTGCACATAGAAATGACCTTGATGGTGTTTGGCAATTTCCACAAGGTGGGATAGACAATGGCGAAGAGGTAAAAGAAGCACTTTTTCGTGAGCTTGAAGAGGAGATAGGTACAAAAGAGGTTGAGGTTGTAGCTGAGTACCCTGAGTGGATATCTTATGATTTTCCAGAGAAGATAGCTCTAAATATGAAACCTTTTAAAGGGCAAAGGCAAAGGTATTTTTTAGTAAAG
This sequence comes from uncultured Sulfurimonas sp., assembly GCA_964400715.1. Classification (GTDB taxonomy): domain Bacteria; phylum Campylobacterota; class Campylobacteria; order Campylobacterales; family Sulfurimonadaceae; genus Sulfurimonas. The sequence goes on along the minus strand of CAYNVR010000096.1, from coordinate 772 downwards.
CTGAAAAAAAATGCTAAAATAGATATAGACACAGAACATCCAGAGTTTGACAAATATAAATTTGTTGGCATCAATGATGTTTTGGAGATAACTGCGCACTTTAAAAAACCTGTATATGAAAAAGTGTTGTCATACTTTAAACAAGAAGGTTACTTATAATGTTAATAGTACAAAAATTTGGTGGAACAAGTGTTGGGGATTTGGAGCGAATCCAAAATGTTGCTAACCGTGTAGCTAAAACAAAAAAAGCTGGAAATGATGTAGTTGTTGTTGTATCTGCTATGAGTGGTGAGACAAACAAACTTGTAGGGTATGCTGAACATTTTTCCAAAAACCCAGTAAGAGCTGAGATGGATATGCTTTTAAGTTCAGGTGAGAGAGTTACTGCTTCACTACTTTCCATAGCTTTAAACGAGATGGGTTTAGATGCTGTTTCTATGACTGGTAGAAAAGCTGGGATAGTAACAGACAGTCTTCACACAAAAGCAAGGATAGAAGATATAAACCCATCTGCTATGAACAATGCCATAAAAGAGGGCAAGATAGTAGTTGTAGCTGGTTTTCAAGGTGTAGATGAAAATGGAGATGTAACAACTCTTGGTCGTGGTGGAAGTGATTTGAGTGCTGTTGCGATAGCTGGTGCACTAAAAGCTGATTTGTGTGAGATATATACAGATGTTAGTGGTATCTACACAACTGACCCTCGTATAGAGCCAAAAGCAAAAAAGCTTGATAAACTATCTTATGATGAGATGTTGGAGTTGGCATCTTT